>JBFHII010000073.1:0-9490 GCA_041596535.1 Breoghania sp.
CAACGCGATCAGCGACAATCCGCACATCGTCATTTTCTCGTCGACGGGCTGGAAGGACAGCGTGCGCAATGTCGAGGAGACGGGCGAATTCGTCTGCAACCTCGCGACCTGGGATCTGCGCGAAGCCGTCAATGCAACGTCGGCGCCGGCAGCGCATGGGGTCTCGGAATTCGCACTGGCCGGGCTGACCGAAGCGTCATGCAACATGGTCAAGGCGCCGCGGGTTGCCGAGACGCCGGTGGCAATGGAGTGCAAGCACCTGCAGACGATCCATCTGAAGGATGTCGAGGGCAAGGACGTCGATCGCTGGCTGGTGATGGGCCAGGTCGTGGGCATGCATATCGATGATGCTTACATTCATGACGGCATGGTCGACATCACCGAGCTCAAGCCGCTGGCCCGGCTTGGCTACAAGGACTATTCGATCGTCGACAGCGTGTTTCAGATGGCGCGTCCGGCCGGTGGCGGCGGCGCGGCCGGCGGCGCCTAGTCGGATCGTTATCTTTCATGTGAAATGAAACGGGCGCTTGGAGGTCTCCTCGCGCCCGTTTGCGTGCAGGATCAATCCTCAGGCCGTCTTCCCGGCAAGGCGCGCGCGTTCGAGCGTCTTTTCGGTGCGTCTGAGGTGCGGGCGGTCGAGCATCTCGCCATCCACCCCGATGACGCCGGCCTCCGGTGCCCCGGCGAAGGCGTCGACGATGGCGCGGGCGCGGGCGATATCGGTTTCAGCCGGCGTGAACGCCTCGTTGATCACGGGAACCTGCGCGGGGTGGATCGCCATCTTGGCGACGAACCCGTCGCGCGCCGCCTCGAGGCATTCGTGACGCAGGCCGTCGGTATCGCGGAAATTGGTATAGACCGTATCGATGGGCGCCACCTCGGCCGCCACCGCGCCGAACAGGCACAGGTTGCGCGCCAGCACAAACGGCGCGGTGAACCGGCCATCGTCACCGCGGGTTCCGGATGCACCGATGTCGGCGGAGAGATCCTCCGCGCCCCAGCTCAGGCCCTTGAGGCGCGGGCTTGCGCCCGCATAGCTGTTCAATCCGAAGATCGATGCGGCGGTTTCTGTCGCCACCACCAGGATGCCGGTCGATCCGTCATCCACGCCGGCCTCCGCTTCGTGGACGGCAAGTATGGCATCGAGCCGCGCGACGTCGCGGCCAGAGTTGCATTTTGGCAGCATGATGCCGTCGGGCGCGTGCGGCATGACGGCCGCAAGGTCGTCCTCGCACAGGCCGGTATCGAAGGCGTTCACGCGGACATAGAGCCGGGGGCGGTCAACCTCCCCCATGGTTGCCTTCAGCACGTCGGCCGTGGTGCGGCGCGCGGCCTGCTTGGCGGAGACGGCGACGGAATCCTCAAGATCGATCAGCAGCACATCGGCGCCGCTCAGATGGCCTTTTTCGATCTTGCGTGCGCTGTCGCCGGGCGTGAATAGTAGGGAGCGCATGCGGGCTATGCCTCCATCACGTCGGGCGCGGGCTGCCGCTTCATGAAGGCCTGGCGCCGGCAGACGGCCACCAGCACGTCGTTCTGATTGTATGCCTTGTGCTCGAAATCGATGATTCCGGCGTCCGGGCGGGAGCGGGACTCACGCTTTGACAGCACTTCGGTCGTCACGCGTACGGTGTCGCCCTGAAACAGTGGATTGGGAAATTTCACATCCGACATGCCCAGATTCGCGATGGTTGTCCCGATAGTCGTGTCATTGACGGAAATGCCGATCATCAGTCCCAGCGTGAACAGCGAATTCATCAGTGGTTGGCCGAATTCGGTCTGAGTCTCGCAATAGTGGCGGTCGATGTGCAGCGGCTGGGGGTTCAAAGTCATGTTGGAAAACAGCATGTTGTCCATTTCGGTCACGGTGCGGCGCAAGGTGTGGTCGAACACGGCGCCGATCGTGAATTCCTCGAAGTAAAGCCCGCGCATCCGGCGCTCTCCCTGACATCGTGTTGTACATACGCAGTTGCGCGCGGTGGCTGCGATCTGCCGTTTTGCGCGTCGTGGTTAACGGTCTGTTAACGAATTGGGGGCGAGTGTTAAAACCATGTTAACCCTGCCGTATCCATCGATCGCCCCGAGGAGGCGATGAACATGAAAGTGGCCGCCACTCCGTCCATCGCGTCTCGCATCGAACTGGCGTTTCAATCCGCCAGCACGACGACGGGAGCCGATTTCGGCTACCTGGTCAAGACCGCGGAGCGCGAATCCAATTTCAACGTCTCCGCGAAGGCGACGACGTCGACTGCGACGGGGTTGTTTCAGTTCATCGAATCCACGTGGCTGGAGACGATGAAGCAGAGCGGCGCGGAGCATGGGCTGGGTGATTACGCCAAGGACATCACCCAGCGTGCCGACGGCAAATATGTGGTCAGCGACCCGGCGCGGCGACGCGAGATCCTCGACTTGCGCAAGGACCCCGAAATCGCCTCCGTGATGGCGGGCGAGCTGACCGCGAAGAATGGCGCCTATCTCGAGAAGCGGTTGGGCCGGGAGCCGACCGACGGCGAACTCTATATCGCGCATTTTCTCGGCGCCAACGGCGCCTCGCGGCTGATCTCCATGGCGGAAGGCACGCCGGATGCGCGCGCCGATGCCGCCTTCTCGCGCCAGGCGAAGGCCAACCGCTCGATTTTCTATGAGCGGTCGGGTGAGGCCCGCAGCGCGTCCGAGGTCTATGACACGCTGGTGCGCAAGCACGATGCGCCGTCTCCGACCCGTTACGCTGCGGTGATCCCGGCAGGCGAGACGGTTCCGCTGCCGGTTGCCAAGGCAAGCGTCACCGATGCATTGCCAGCCATGGCCATCGCCGCCGCCGACATCGGGCAGGCGGCGGGCAGGGACACGGGAACCATTTCCCCGCTTGCCATTGCTCCCGCCGCTTCCTCGTCCGGTTCGGCGGTGGCTTCGGGCGATGCGCGCAGCGTGACCTTCCCCGCGGCACGGGCAGAACCGCTGGGCGGTTTCGCGTTTCTGTCGTCGGGCGTTGCCGACCTCCAGGAGCGGCTGACGGCGATGCACGCGGAGGCCGCGGACCCGGTCGAGACGCCCGTCGCCACTGACGGTGCGGTTGTCGCCAGCGCGGCGGGTGCTGCCGGCGGATCGGATGGTCGTGCGAATGTTGCGGTTTCCGGACTGCGCCCCGCGCCAACGTCCGATGCCGCGGTGCTGCTTGCCGCCGAGGATCCCAGCCAGTTCGCGCAGCTTTCCACGGCCGCCGTGCCGGTGGCATCCAGCCAGGCATCCGGAACCGTGTCGGGCGCGCCGAGCGATCGCGTCGCCAGCGCCTGGCGCGCGACGGCGCCGTCCTCGGCTTTCCAGGCGTTGTTCCGCAACGATGCGTCGGCTTCGCGTGAGCCGCTCAATCCGTCGTACCTGAATGCTTTCTCCGTGCAACAGGATGCCGGCCCCGAGCCGCTGTTCACCAGTCGCGCGGCGGGCGAGACGGCGCGGGGAACGGGCGCTGAGGCCACCGGTGCTTCCGCGCAGGTTGCCAGTGCGGTGACCACGGAGTCTTCCGGCCAGCGAGGACCGCTCAACCTGATCGGTGCGCTGCGCTACCAGATCTTCAGAGAACCCGAGGACGTTCTGCCGCCAGCGTGACGGCCAGTGGGCGGCCATCCTGTAGCGTGATCCGGTTCCGTTGCTGACGCCCGCCTCCGGCGGGCTTTTCCGTTTGCCAGCATTTATGGTGAACCGATTCTTAAGTGTTGGATGGCAAGCTGTTTTCGCCCTAAAGGCGGAGACGGAAGCATGGTTATTCGAGACTTCTTGAGGTGGATCGGTACTGCACCGAGCGCGGCGCGTGCGGACGCGACGAACGCGCTTGCGCGGGCCTGGCTGCATTCCGGTCTCAACCCGATCGACCGTGACGCGGCCGAAGCCGCGATGACCTTTCTGCTGGACGATCCCGCGCCGCTCGTGCGCGCCGCGCTGGCCGATGCGCTGGGCGCGAGCGACCGCGCGCCGCGCCATATCGTGCTGGCGCTGGCCAATGACCTTCCCGCAATCGCATCGCTCGTGCTGATGCGTTCGCCGCTGTTTCTCGATAGCGAGCTTGTCGATTTCGCGGCAGCCGGCGATGTCGAGATCCAGGTTGCCATCGCGCTCAGGCCGCATGTGTCGGCCGCCGTGTCGGGCGCCCTTGCCGAAGTCGGCGCCGTGGATGCCTGTGTCGAGCTTCTGGCCAATCCCGGTGCCTCGATCAGCCGCGGCAGCTTCGAGCGGATCATCGACCGCTTCAAGGAGGACAGCCGGCTGCGCTGCGCCATGATGCAGCGTCCCGGCGTGCCGCTCGCGGTGAAGCAGAAGCTGGTGGCGGATCTGTCCGAGACGCTGGCGACGATGCCCTTCGTCCGCTCGGGCATTCGCTCGGGCAAGGTCGAGAACGTGGTCGGCGAGGCGCGCGACAAGGTGACGGTGGCGCTAGCGGGGGAGGCGGAGGATCACGAGATCCCGGGTCTTGTCGAGTATCTGCGCCAGACAGCCCAGCTCACGCCCACCTTGTTGTTGCGCACCGTCTGTTCGGGCAACGTCATGTTGTTCGCATGCGCGCTCGCGAGCCTGACCGGGATGCCGCGCACGCGCGTGTCCACGCTGCTGAACAGCGCCCAGGCAACCAGCTTGAGGGCCCTGTTCGCCAAGGCCGAGCTTCCGCGCAGCACCCATGCGGCCTTCGTGGCGGCGGTGGAGACCTATCGCGACATGCGGATGCGCGGCGAGCGGCTGCACGGCCATGATTTTACCCGACGGATGATCCGCGAGGTGCTGGCGCGCTACGAGGGGGCGGCGGGGCAGGGCCTCGATCAGTTGCGCGGGCTGCTGCACCGGCTTGAAGGCGAAGCGGCGCGGGAGGCCGCGCGCCATTTCGTGCACGGCGCACTGACGGCCGCCTGACAGATGCGCGGAACCGGCCATCAGCGGTCGGGCGTTGGACGCGAGAGATCCGCGCGACGTTCGGGGCTCAGGCTTGCTTCTGTGTGGAAATGAACTGCTCGGTGATTTCGGCGAGCTGGTTGGCGAGCTCGGTCGCCACCGGATCTGAATCGGTGCTTGCGCCTTCGGCGTAGATCGCCCGGATCGAGTGCACATGCTGCTCGATGAGCTGGTTGGGGATCTGGCGCGGGTCCTGGACCGTTTCCAGCAGGTGGCAGAGGCTGTCGGCGATCGTGGCGGCCAGCGGAAAGCCCAGCGTCACGCCCTGGCCCTTGATGTCGTGGGCGGCGCGGAACAGTGCATCGCGGTCATCCGCGGTGAGCGCGCGCAGCCGCATTCCGGTCCACAGCTTGACCAGCGTGCCGGTTTCCTCAGCCATCCATTTGGAGAAGTTTCCGGACAGGTTTTTCAGCGCGTTCTCGGCTGCGGCCACCGGATCGAAGTCGGCGGATGCCCGATCGGACGTCACCCGGACCTTGGAACGCAAATTGACCGGTGGCGTGATGTATTCGCAGTCCTGGCTGTTCGCGCTGCTCGTCATCTCGCATTCCCTTGCACGGGCTTTGCCGAATGCCTCCGTGGTCCGATGCGGGACCCACTCTGTCAATTCGCGGTTTAAGAATGGCGACGGTCTCGTCGCTGATCGTTAATCGATAGGCGCAGAATGAACAATTTGTATTAACGATCGGTGTCATCGATGCCTGCGCGCCGGCTTTGCTGCGCAGGAGAATGGCTCAATAGCGGAACATCTCGGTGAGAATGCGCTCGTCCCAGCTGTGATCCTGGTCGAACATCGCGAGACTTTCGGAATTCCTGTCCTGTTCGATGAATACCGAAGCGACGTCGCGAATCTCCGTATGATCGGCCGCTGCGCTCACCGGGCGCTTGGCCGGCTCCAGCACGTCGATGCGGACTTTCGAGCGATCCGGCAGCAGTGCGCCACGCCAGCGGCGCGGACGGAAGGCGGAGATCGGCGTCAACGCCAGCAGGGGCGCGTAGATCGGCAGGATGGGGCCATGGGCGGACAGATTGTAGGCGGTGCTGCCGGCGGGCGTCGCCAGCAGGATGCCGTCGCACACCAGTTCTTCCAGCCGCACCCGTTCGTCCACGGTGATGCGCAGCTTGGCGGCCTGATAGGTCTGACGCAGCATCGAGACCTCGTTGATGGCGTGCGCCGCATGCTCACGCCCGTCCATGCCGGTCACCCGCATCGAGAGCGGATGGATGGCGGTGGCCTCGGCGTTGCGGATGCGGTCCAGCAGATCCGTTTCCCTGTATTCGTTCATCAGGAACCCGACGGAACCGCGGTTCATGCCGTAGATCGGCTTTCCGGTGTTCATGAACTCGTGCAGTGTCTGCAGCATCAGTCCGTCGCCGCCCAGTGCCACGACGGCATCGGCTTCCTGCGGGGCGACGCCGTTGTAGCGGGCGTTGAGCGTATCCCTCGCCGCTTCGGCTTCGGGTGTGTCGCTGGCCACGAAGGCCAGGGTCTCGATCACGCGGGCAGGCTCGCCGGACTGTCCGTCGGCTGCCTGTGTTGCCCGTGACGCTTTGCTGCGCATGTCGCTTGCCGACTCGCTCGAGGTGTCCAAACGCTGCGTGTCCATGTCGTTTCCGCTCCATCCGGCCGCAACATGATCCTGTCGGGCCGTGCTGTCCGGAGCGCGGTCGCCCGCGTGTTCATCTTTCGCCCGGCTGGTCTGGAACGCAATTCCATGCCCACCGGAAATCGTCGCATCGTGTCGCGTAGCATCCTTAGGAGCACAGTCGGCGCGGGCAGGCAAGCGGGCGAAGGAACCGCTGCGCGAAATTGATGTGTGTTTCGCGATGACAAAGTGCATCGGAATCAAGGTATTGGCAGGTGCTTGCTCAACGCGCGCCGGCTTGTTCGACGAACGCGGCAGGGGTTTGCCAGCTTGCGCCGGTGATGCGCGGGCCTATCATGGGGGCACGGATCCGGGTTTGGACAACGGGAGACGACGCCATGGGGCTGGATGAGGCGGACGCTGAAGCGGTCCTTGTCTACTCGACCTTTCCCGACATGGAGCAGGCCAAGACGGTGGCCGACGCCCTGGTGCGCAGCGGGCTGGCGGCCTGCGTCAACATCCTGCCGGGGATGGTCTCGGTCTACATCTGGGAAGGGGCCGTGGAGGAGGCGCAGGAGGTTGTCGTTCTCGTCAAGACCGTGTCGGGCCGGGTCATGGACGTCATGGAGGCGATCGGGGATCTGCATCCCTATGAGAACCCAGCGCTCCTGGTGCTGCCGACCGCGGGCGGCGCGCGGGACTACCTGGAGTGGATCGTCGCCGCGACGCAGATCATGCCTGACAAGCCTCACTGAGGCCGGCGAGACGGGGCGCGGCTTATCGGGGTGCGGCGGCACAGGGGCTGCCGCCACCCTGCCTGCTTGCGTATGTCGCGTATCAGCAGACGAGGCTGGCGGCGATGATCATCGACCACAGTGCTGCGGCCATGGCAAAGCCGTAGGCCTCGCTCCGCTCCTGGCACGTCGGCTGCGAGAAGCCGCTCACGGATACCAAAGTCTTCATCGCAACGCTCCATCGCGAACAGTCTGTCACGCGATGCCCGTTTGATCCTCCGAGGGAGCAGGGCATCGTCTCGTACATTCTATAGGAGTATTCGCGGCGGGCGTGTGTGACGCCTATCACATGTACGCGCGCGGCGCGTTACTTTCGGGTCGTGGGCAGGGGCGGGATGCTCTTGAGATAGGTCGCGATGGCCGCGCGGTCGTCCGCCGGCAGATGCGTCATGTTCTCCTGCACCGAGGTCATGCTGCCGCCCAATGTATCGAACTCCGGCGTGAAGCCGCTCTCCAGCGCATAGGCGATATCCGCCTCGCTCCATCCGCCGATGCCTGTTTCATGCGGCGTGATGTTGGGCACGATGCCGTCGCCCTCGGGTGCCTTGGCACCCGCCAGGGCATGGCCGGCGACAAACCCGCCGACGGTGTTGCGCGGCGTGTGGCACTCGCCGCAGTGGCCTGGACCCCGGACAAGATAGGCGCCGCGGTTGAGCGCGTCCGACGCCATGGGATCGGGCACGAAGCGTTCGCCGTCGAGATAGACCAGCTTCCACAAGCCGATGCCGCGCCGGACGGAATAGGGGAAGGGGATATCGTGTGGCGGAACGGTGTTGATGACGCGGGGCAGCGTGTCGAGAAACCCCTTGAGATCCATCACGTCGCCGATGCTCATGCGCTGGTAGGAGGTGTAGGGGAAAGCGGGATAATAGTGGCGGTCGTCCGGCGATACGCCCTTCAGCATGGCGGTTGCGAATTCCGCGTCCGTCCAGCCGCCGATGCCGGTCAGCGGATCGGGGGAAATATTGGGGACGTTGAAGGTGCCGAAGGGGGTTGCTAACGCAAGGCCACCGCCAAGCCGCATCTTCTCGTCGCCCTTGGCCTTCTCCGCCGCGTGACAGGAGCCGCAGCCGCCCGCCCAGAACATGCGCTCGCCGTTGGCCAGATCCTTCTCATGCGCAATCAGCATGGATGCATAGATCCGTTCCGGCGACGTCAACCAGAAGAAGGTGACGCCGCCGAGCACGAAAAGGCCAAGAAACACCTTGAATAACCGACGCATGTGATCCTTCCGGACGAGATGTGGCGACGTGTGCGTCGGGATATCTTAGCGTCAGTCTTTCTTTACGCGGTAGCCCTCATGGCATTCCTTGCAGCTTTTTCCGATCGCGCCGAGCGCGCCGCGCAGGGAGTCGAGATCCTGGCCGACCGCGGGAATCGCATCCGCCGATGCCATTTCGAGGTTGTTGGCGATGGTCTCAAAGCCTTCCATGTCCGTCCAGATCTTGGGACCGGCCTCGGTCTTGCCCTCGGTGGAGCCCTCCGGGAAATGGTTGGGGAATGTCTGGATGTTGGTGTGGATGGTCTCCACGGCGGCCTGGGCCTTGGCGGCGTCATACTCGATTTCGCCCTTGGCCATCTGCCCGAGCGCCTTCATCGAGTCGCCGATTCCTTTCATCAGATCCTGACGTGTCTTGATCGGATCGTCGACGGCCAGGGCCGCTCCGCCGAAGCTGAGCATGACAACGGTGGCGAGTGTTGAGATTGCGCGAAATGTCATCGGTTGTTCTCCCTCTGCCCGTCTTCGCGGGCGCACAAAGTCTCTCTTGGCCGGCAGCGTCCGACAAGAGTCTCGGCGTTCACATGTCGGTGAGGGGCGGTCGAGCCGCATGCCGAAAAACGGCCTCCAATCAACGGTCTGCGCGGCGTCCTGTGTCCGCGCCGCGATTCCCTGCGCCGCTTCACAGCATCGTGCGTGCACGCCCCGCCCGAAATCGACTTTGCTGTCGGGAACAGGGGCGCGCGGCGAAAGCGGGAGAGGATGGCCATGATCTCGTCGAAAGCGGGAGGGATGGGGCGCACGGGAGGAGCACCAATGTTCGGCGTGTTTGCCCTTGCCAGCGTGCTGGTGCTTTCTTCGCCGCCTGGTGCCGCGCAGTCGAGGTTGGATGGCGCGGACCGGGCCGGTCCTCAGTTGACACTGTCGGACGTTTCGCGCGCGGCCGTCGAGGC
>JBFHII010000074.1:0-9447 GCA_041596535.1 Breoghania sp.
AGGGCGTGGCCTCGGGCTACGACTACGGTCCGGCGGCGATCGTCGGCGACGTGCCGACCCGCAACCGCAAGCTCGCCAACCACACCTTCGCCGGCCCCGACTATTCGGTCATCCATCCCGGCATCTTCCCGCACAACGTCGAAGCCGCGCAGTTCAAGACCCTGGAAGAATGGCTGCAGTTCAACGACCGCGCCGGCTGGGGCACCGACGCCTTCGAGGACAAGGTCTCCGACAGCTACAGGTTCCCCAAGGCCTGGACATCGATCGACGACCGCTATGACGCGCGCGCCATCCTCGACGTGCAGCACAAGCGGCTGGCCAAGGCCCGGCGCCTGCGCGAGCAGGTGCTGCGCAACGGCTTCAAGCTGGGCGACATCGAGGTCACCCGCAGCGATGCGCGCGGGCTGGATTTCCAGATCGATGTGCGCAACGGCACCGACGGCCACGGGGTGCCCACCGGCTTTGACGCCGAGCGGCTGATCTTCCTGCAGGTCACGGTTACCGACAGCCGCGGCAACACCGTCTACGTGTCGGGCGACCGCGATCCCAACGGCGACGTCCGCGATGCCCATTCGCTCTACGTGCACAATGGCGAATTGCGCCTCGACAAGGATCTGTTCTCGCTGCAGTCGAAATTCGTCGTGCGCCTGCTGCGCGGCGGCGAGCGCGAGCAGGTTCTGGCGGTCAACAGCTCGATGGACGTGTTGCCGCTGGTGCGGCCCGAGCGCCGCGCCACAACGCTGTTCGGCCGCCCGCGCGGCGCCCGCAAGCACAAGCAGTCCATCGAGCCCGGCGGCAGCCGCACCGCGGAATACTCCGTCCCCGCCAATGTCCTCAAGCGTGGCGAGCGCTACACCGTCACCGTGAAGCTGATCTCGCAGATGGTCCCGGTCAACCTGATCGCCGCGATCCAGGGCGCCGGCTTCGACTACGGCATGAGCCCGGCACAGATCGCCCGCGAGGTCGTGCGCGGCGCCTCGACCCTGTGGACCCGCAAGGTCCGGGTGACCCTGCAGTGAGCGCGACAGAGACCACACGCTGGCAGGCCCTCCTGCGCGCGACCGCGCCCGCCGCCGCCACGACGGTCGTTCTGGCCGCGCTGATGGGCGCGGCACCGCCCGGATCCGCTCTCGCCGCCAGCAGCAGCCTGAGCGAGGAGCCGATTCCGCTGGTCACCGAGGCCGAGGTCGCCCGCCGGCGCGGCGAGGCCCCGCGCGCCACGAAGCATCACGACAGCACGCTGAGCAACGAGCCCGCACCGCTGCTCACCGAGGACCAGATCCCGAAGCCGACGCCGCCGATCCTGGAGCGCGGCGACAAGTTTCTCGCCAGCGGCAACATCACGCCCGGCATCGAGCTGCCCACCGGCGCGATCTGGCAGCCGGCGCTCTGGGTGTTCGGGGATTTTCGCACCACCATCGGCCACTTCGACAACGGATCGGCGGAAGCGCGGCAGTTCCAGGCCAGCCGGCTGGACCTGTTCTTCAACGTCAAGCTCACGCCGACCGAACGTGTGCTGCTGGGGATCTCGCCGCTGTCCGACGGCACCCGGCACACCGGGGTGCTGCACCGCTCGTCCACCGGCACCGAGTTCGTCAACGGGCTGAACCCCTACATCAACACGCTGTTCTTCGAAGGCGAGTTCGGCGAGATCTTTCCCAATCTCGACCCCGACGACACCAGGAGCCTCGACTTCGGCTTCGCCATCGGCCGCCAGCCCCTGCTGTTCCAGGAAGGCATCATGATCAACGACACGGTGGACGCGCTGGGCATCACGCGCGACACCATCGTCATTCCCGGGCTGACGCCCGACATGCGCGCGACCGCGCTTGTCGGCTGGAGCAACATTCACCGCGACAACAACCTGCGCGACCGCGACGCCTGGCTGTTCGGTCTGTTCACCGAAACCGACCTGCGCAAGAGCACGGTCAACCTGGACGCGGCCTACGTGCTGTCGACCAATCCCGACGGCGGCGACGGACTGTACCTGGGCGCCGCCGCCACCCAGCGCATCGGCCATTTCAACACCGCGTTCCGCATCAACACCTCGACCGCCGTCAACGGGCGCGGTCCGTCTTCCAACAACGCCGTCGATGACGGCGTTGTGCTGTTCTCGGAAGTCTCGAAGACCGAGACGGGGTCGGAGAACGTCTATTACGGCAACGCCTTCTGGGGCCTCGGCAACTACTCCTCGGCGGCGCGCGACCCCACCGCTGGCGGGCCGCTGGGCCGGGCCGGCATCCTGTTCGCCTCTCCCGCCGTGGGGCTCGGCGGATCGGCGCTGTCCAACCGCGCCGATCACGTGATCGGCGGCGCGCTCGGCTACCAGATGTTCTTCAACCACGAGAAAACCCAGCTCACGCTGGAACTCGGCGGCCGCAAGGACACCGATGGCTCCAATCAGGCTGCCGTTGCGTTAGGGGGCCAATTGCTGCACGCTTTGGACAACAGAAGCAGCATCCAACTGGATGCCTTCGTATCGGAGGGGCAAAACCGCAAACTCGGATCCGGCCTGCGCGTTGAATTGAGGACACGGTTCTGATGCACACACCGCCGCATGGCAACACCAGCACCGGGAGCGCCTGATGGTTCTCGCGCTCCAGATCTGCGGCGCGCTGATCGTCGCGGCCGCCTTGCTGCAAGCCGGAGCCGGTGCCGCTGCGGAGATCAATCGTGTGCTGGGCAACCGCCGCATGGACCGCCGCAGGCTGGAGCAGTTCAGGACGCGGACCGACATCCTGATCCGGCGCGCGGACGCCGACCGCCAGCGCAGCGAATTGACATGGGCGGGCAAGCGCAAGTTCCGCGTCGCCGAGCGGCGCGTGGAAAACCGCGCCGGCGACATCTGCTCCTTTGTCCTCACCCCGCATGACGGCGGCGCCCTGCCGCCGTACCTGCCCGGCCAGTTCCTGACGTTCGAGCTGAAGATCCCCGACCAGCCGGCGCCCGTGGTGCGCTGCTATTCGCTGTCCGGCAGCCCGGAGACGCGCGACAGCTACCGCGTCTCGATCAAGCGCCTGCCGCCGCCGCCCGGCGCCGACCTGCCCCCCGGCCTGTCGTCGAGCTTCTTCCACGACACCGTGAAACCGGGCGACGTGCTGGACGTGATGGCGCCCAATGGCAGCTTCTGCCTGGACACCCATTCCGACCGGCCGATCGTGCTGATCGCCGGCGGGGTGGGGCTGACGCCGCTGCTGTCGATGCTGAAATGGCTGGCGGACACCGGCAGCCACCGCGAGACGTGGTTCTTCCAGGCGGCGCGCAACAGCGACGACATCGCCATGCGCGACGAGATCCGCGCCATCACCGACAACAACAGCCATTTCCATTCCGTGGTGCTCTACAGCCAGCCGACGGAGACCTGCGTGCAGGGCAAGGACTACGACCGCACCGGGTTCCTGACCCTGGACGTGCTCAAGGACACGCTGGGAACCTCCAATTACGACTTCTACGTCTGCGGCCCGCCGCCAATGATGGAAATGGTCACGGCCTCTCTGCGCGACTGGGGCGTGCCCGACAGCGACGTGCATTTCGAGGCCTTCGGCCCGGCCTCGGTCAAGAAGCCGCATGCGGCCGAAACCTCCGGCAAGGCGATCAAGGTGGAGTTCACCCGGTCGGGCAAGAAGCTGGTGTGGACGGAAGCCGAGGGCACCCTGCTGGAACTGGCCGATGCAAATGGCGTGCAGATCAGTTCGGGCTGCCGGGTGGGCAATTGCGGCACCTGCTCCACCGCGCTGACCCGCGGCAGCGTCAGCTACGTGGCGAAACCTGCGAGCAAGCCGCCGGCGGGATCGGCGCTGCTGTGCATCGCCTGCCCGCAAGGGGATGTCGCCCTTGACGCATGACACAAGGCAACTCGCCGCGCATGCGCGGCGGCTCGACGGATCGAAAAGCCCCCACAGGCGGCGTTTTCACCACGGTTTGAGACATGGGACGGTGAAATGACACTCAATGCAACGACGACGCGGCGGACGATCCGCCAGGCCGGCATCCTGGTGGCCGGGATCATCACCGCCATTGTCCTGGCGGCGGGCCTTCCGGCACGGGCCTCGGACATGGATCCGGATCTGGTGGTGGGGCCGAACGAATGCGCCGAATGCCACAAGAAGGAGACCGCCATCTGGCAGGGCACCCACCATTTCACGACGTTCCGCGACCTGCCGCAAAGCAAGGAAGCCAAGGAGATCGGCGACAAGATGGGCGTCAAGCGGCTGAAGGCCGACAGCGCCTGCCTGAGTTGCCATTTCACCGTCCAGACGGTGGCCGGCAAGCCCAAGGCGATTGCCGGAAACTCCTGCGAGTCCTGCCATGGCGAGGCCCGCAACTGGTACAAGGTGCATTCCAATTTCTCCGGCAAGAAGGAAGGCCAGGAGAGCAAGGAAGAGATCGCCGCGCGCTGGGCCAAGTCCGAAGCCGCCGGCATGATCCGCCCGAAGATGACCTATGCGCTGGCCAAGAACTGCTTCAGCTGCCACCTGGTGCCGCACGAGAAGCTGGTCAACGTCGGCGGTCACACGGCCGGCAGCGCCTTCGAGCTGGTGAGCTGGTCGCAAGGCGAGGTGCGCCACAACACCTGGTACAACAAGGGCGCATCGAACCCCGAAGCCTCGCTCGAGCGCAAGCGCATGCTGTTTCTCGTCGGCCGCATCGCCGAGCTGGAAACCGCGCTGATCGGCGTCTCCAAGGCGACCGAGAAGGCGGACTACGCGCTGAAGATGGCCAAACGCGCCGACAATGCGCGCAAGGTGATCGCCAGCCTCGCCAAGCTGCTGCCGGACGCCCCCGAGCTGGCCGCGGTCTACAAGGCCGCCACCTCCGCCTCGCTGAAACTCAACAACGAGGCGGAACTTGCCGCCGCCGCCGGCGAGATCTCCGTGCTGGGACTGAAGTTCGCCGACAGCCACGACGGGTCAAGCTTCGGCGCGATCGACAAGTACCTGCCAGGCCCGGACAAGTTCAAGGGCAAGCCGGCCAACTGAGGACGCCGTATTGACCGTGGAAATCCTCGACCAGCAGGAAGAACGCGACGAGCGCAACCGGCGCTGGGACGAGCCCTTCGGCGACGCCCTGCTCGATCCGCAGGCGGTGGCCCGGGTGCGCGCCCTGCCCGCCTTCGCCGACGTGGAGGCCGGCAATTTTCCGTCCTGGCTGGCGCTGGACGACATCCTCGCCAACGACGGGCGCCTGCGCCGGGTCGACCGCGGCGAGGTGATCATCCGCAAGGGCGATTACGGCAACTCGCTCTTCGTGATCCTCAGCGGCAGGGTTGCCGGGCTCGGCGCCGGCGCCGCCGGAACGCGCGGCACCAGGCCCGCCCGTCGCACGCGGCCATCGTGGCGGCGCGCCCTGGGCCGCGTCTTCGCCCGCCCGACGCCGCCGGAATACCGCGCCACCCGGCACGGCCGCCGCGCCAGGACACCTGCGGCGCGCAGCGACTCACTGGAGGGCCTCGGCCGGGTGGATGTCGACGCGCTGATGGCGCAAGGCGGCACGTTTACGCTGTCGGCGCCGGAGATGTTCGGCGAGATCGCGGCGCTGACCAGGAGCCCGCGCAACGCCTCCGTGTTCGCGCTGGAAGACAACACCGTGCTGTTCGAGCTGCGCTGGCAGGGGCTGCGCGAGATCCGCAACTGGTCGCTGCCGTTCCGCGAGCGCATCGACGCGCTATACCACGAGCGCGGGCTGCTCACCCGGCTGCTGCAATGCCCGCTGTTCGATCATGTGAATGAGGCCGCGCTGGACGAAATCGCACGCCACTCGCTGTTCGAGACTTACGGCAATTTCGACTGGACGCAGCGCTTCAAGAGCGAGATCGGGCGTGGGCGCGGCACCGGCCACATCATCGAGCAGGAACCGCTGATCTGCCAGCAGGGCAACCACGTGGACGGGCTGCTGCTGATCAACACCGGCTTTGCCCGCGTGTCCGAGCGCGTCGACCACGGCGAGCGCACCATCGGCCACCTGTCGCACGACGATACCTTCGGCTTGCGGGAAATCTCCGCCATGCAACGCGGCGAGCAGGGCGTGACGCTGTCGGCGAGCCTGCGGGCGATCGGCTATGTCGACGTGATCCGCATCCCCACCAGCCTGGTCCGCGACCACGTGCTGCCCGGCCTGCCGGCGCATTACCTCGAAGGCGCTCCAGGCGGCCGGTCGGCTCCGGCGGAGGCGGCCAGCGGCGAACCGATGCGCCAGGGCATGATGGACTTCGTCGTCGACCACCGCTTCATCAACGGCGAAAACGCCATGGTAATCAATCTGGACCGCTGCGTGGGCTGCGACGATTGCGTGCGCGCCTGCGCCACCGCGCATGACAACAATCCACGCTTCGTCAGGCACGGCCACGCGTTCGAGAACGCCATGATCGTCAACGCCTGCATGCATTGCAGCGATCCCGTGTGCCTGATCGGCTGCCCCACCGGCGCCATCCACCGCACGGCGGAAACCGGCACGGTGATCATCGACGACGGCATCTGCATCGGCTGCTCCACCTGCGCCAACTCCTGCCCCTACAACAACATCCGCATGGTCGACATCCGCGACGAGAGCGGCGCGATCATGCGCGACCGCGAGGGACAGGCGATCGCCCGCGCCACCAAATGCGACCTGTGCGCGGGTCAGCTCACCGGACCCGCCTGCGCCCAGGCGTGTCCGCACGATGCGCTGGCGCGCGTCAACATCCGCGATACCGAGACGTTACTCAAATGGCTTGGCTGAACCGGCTCCTCACCCGCGGCGTCGGGCTCAACCTGGGCTTTGCGGCGGCCGCCTTCGCCCTCTTTTCGATCGCCAACCGCGGCTATGCGGTGTCGCTGCGCGACGTGCAGTATTTCAACGGCTGGGTGCTGGCGGGCTGCATCGTCGTGCTGCTGCTGCTCACCGTGCGCAAGCGCCTGGTGATCCTGCCGCTGGGGCGCGTGCGACGCTGGCTGCAGGTGCACATCTATCTTGGCGTCGCCACCATCGGCGTGTTCCTGGTGCACACGCGCTACCGCCTGCCCGACAGCGCGCCGGAATGGCTGCTGTGGGGGCTGTTCGTGGGCGTGGCGGCAAGCGGCCTGATCGGCGCGCTGCTGTCCAGACGCATTCCGCCGCAGCTCGAGGCGCGTGGCGAGCGCATCCTGTTCGAACGCATTCCAGTGTTCCGCGCGCAGCTTGCCGACGAAGCCGAGGCGCTGGCGCTGACCTCGATCAAGGCCGGCGACGCGGTCAGCCTGACCGAACTCTACACGAAGGTTCTGGCGGATTATTTCGCCCGGCCGCGCAACATCGTGGCGCATCTGCAGGGCTCCACCCTGCCGCTCAAGCGCATCCTGGGCGAGCTGGACTCCATCGAGCGCTATCTTGACGACACGGAAAAACACCGGCTGGCGACGATGCGCGAGCTGGTGGTGGCCAAGAACAATCTCGATTTCCACCATGCCAATGGCGGCCTGCTGAAACTGTGGCTGTTCTTCCACATTCCGCCGACCTATGCGCTGATCGTCGCGATCATCGTCCATGTGCTGGCCGGCTACGCCTTCTCCACGGGTATCGCCTGACATGAGGATCCTGCAGAAATTCGGCTTCCGCGACAGCCCCTACGAGCGGCCCCAGGACCGCTGGGTCTGCGGCCGGCTGGCCGAGGGCAAGCCCTGCGTGCTGGGGCCCGGCGCCGACGGTCACTGCCGGGTCACGACGGCCTGCCAGCCGCATCGCGACGGCGACCGCTGGGAATGCCGCCGCCCGCAACAGGACGGCGGCCCCTGCGAGGAAGGCCCGCTGCCCGACGGCCGCTGCTGCATCCGGCTCGAGCGCTGCGTGCCCCAGCCGAGCCTGAGGAGCAAGCGGCGGCGCGCCTCCCTGTGGGCGGCCTGTCTGGTCGTGGGCCTTGCAGTGGTCGGGCTGAGCGGCACCCAGGCCAGCCGCTTACTGTCCCCGGGTCCGCTGTCGGCGCATCATGCCAGCCAGAGCGAATGCACGAGCTGCCACGCTGGCGTCGATCCCGACAACCTGGGCTGGCTGCACCGGGCCGTCACCGCGACGGCACCGGAGGAAAACGCCAGGCTCTGCACCAGCTGTCACAGCGCCGGAGACACGCCGTTTACGCCGCACACCCATCCGGTGGAGCGACTGCGCGCGATGACCGCGGCGCTGCAGGCGCGCGACGGTGGGCCGACGAATGACAGCTGGGTGCACCGCATCGGCTTCGCCGCGCCGCAAGACGGCTCCGCGACGGGAGATGCACAGATCTTCTGCGCCACCTGTCACGAGGAACATCAGGGGATCGCCAACCTGACGGAGGTCGGCAACGATCGCTGCCAGACCTGCCACGTGTCGAAATTCGGCGTCTTCGCCACCTCGCATCCGCCGTTCACCAACTATCCGTTCAACCGTCGTACGCGCATCATCTTCGACCACAAGTCGCACTTCGGCACCCACTTCCCCAAGACCGCGCAAGCCGCGGCGTCCGGCCAGACCGTGCCCGGCGTCTGCACCGATTGCCACGCACCGGGACCCGACCGCCGGTACATGGAGACCGGCTCCTATGAGGCCATGTGCACCAGTTGCCACAACGGCGACATCCTGGGCACCACCCGGGCGACGGGCCCCAGGGGGATCGATTTTCTCGGCGTTCCCGGCATGGACGTCGCGACGCTGCGCGACCGCGGCGTCGACATCGGCACCTGGCCGGAGGCCGCGGAAGCCGGGTTGACCGCCTTCCTGAAGACGCTGCTTCTGGGCGCCGGCGCGCAAGGCGATCCCGGCGCGATCCGGCAGGCGGTCGCCACCGCCGAAACCCTCGACCTGCTTGATCTGCGCGACGCCAGCGATGCCGATCTTGCGCGCGTCGCGGAACTGGCCTGGTCCGTCAAAAGACTGTTCAGCCGCCTGGAAACCGCGCCACTGTCGGAGGTGATCAAGCTGCCCGGCGACGCCGGCGGCTCCGATATGGACCGCATGCAGATGGCCTGGATGACCGGGCTCTTGCCGCACGACGTGATCGGCGCTGCCAATGACGACTGGTTCCCCGGCCTTGCCGACGAGTTGCAACGGCACGCGGATGGCGTCCCGACACAGGCCTTCGAGGACGCCCGGGCGGCACTGGATGCGCAGACCGATGCGCCTGCCGACGCGGCGCTGACCGCCGAAACACCGTCAGACGATATCCTGGGCGGCGCATCCGGCACGGACGGCGGTATTCTCGGTGGCGCGGATGACGCCATTTTCGGCGATGACACCTCGATCCTAGAAAACCCGACGGACGATGGCGATGCCGGACTGGATCTCCTCGGCCTTCCCGCGGGTGCAGACGATCCGGCCGGAACGGCTGAGTCCGACGACGACATCCTCGGCGGGGACGCTGGCATCCTCGGAGACGATGACAGCTTGGGCGGCGACATCCTCGGCGGCGGAACCGGCGACGACATTATTGCAGGTGGCTCATCGTCGAGTGACTCATCTCCG
>JBFHII010000075.1:0-9417 GCA_041596535.1 Breoghania sp.
GATCGCGGTCACCGATGATATAGGGCATCTCGAAGACGCCGAATTCCTCGGCCACGGACGACATCACCGACGACGGCAACGAGAAGGTGACCTGGCCGAGCTTCAGGCGCTTGAGCAGCTCGCTGTCGCTGCCGAGCTGCGACGAGCCGAAGGTCTGGACTTCTCCCTTGTCGCCCAGCGCCGCGTTGGCGCAGCGGGCGAATTCATTGGCGCTGGCTTCAAACAGAGATCCCGGCGCGCCGACATGTCCGAATTTCAGCTCCAGGCCGGCGGCCGTGGCGGAGCCTGCAAGAACGGCGGAAAGCGCCGCGCCTGCGAGTATTGTGCTGAGTTTCATCGTTTCCTCCCTCGATTGTCCTCTGCGTCTTTATTGGTGCGATGCGCCGCTTATTCCGCGGCGTCCTCCGCCCGGGTCTGTTGCCGACCCGTTAGACAGTCAAGCGCTGCCTGCGCGCCGCCGCGCCTGTAAGGCACGCCGGAAAGTTCCAGTCCCATTTCCACTCCCGACAAGGTTCCCATCAGCATCAGGTCATTAAAGTCCCCCAGATGTCCAATCCGAAATACCTTGTCGGCAACTTTCGACAGCCCGTTACCGAGCGACATGTTGAAGTTTTCCAGCGTCACTTTGCGGAACGCGTCCGCGCTGTGCCCCTCCGGCATCATAACGGCAGTCAGCACACCGGAACAGTGAGCGGGATTGTTGCACAGCACCTCCAGTCCCCAGGCGCGCACGGCGCGGCGCGCGGCCTCGCCATGGCGCTGGTGCCGTGCGAACACGTTGTCCAGCCCCTCTTCATGCAGCATGGCGACCGCTTCGTTGAGGCCGTAGAGCAGGTTGGTTGCCGGCGTGAAGGGGAAATAGCCCGTCGCGTTGGGGCCGGCCATGTCCGCCCAGTCCCAATAAGCGCGCGGCAGTTTCGCCGTCTTCGACGCCGCCTGCGCCTTCTCGCTGACCGCGTTGAACGACAGTCCCGGCGGCAGCATCAGCCCCTTCTGCGACCCGGCAACGGTGACGTCGACGCCCCATTCGTCATGCCGGTAGTCAAGGGAAGCGAGCGAGGAGATGGTGTCGACCATGAACAGCGCGGGATGGCCCGCGGCGTCGATCGCCTTGCGCACGTCGGCGATCGGGCTGACGCTGCCGGTGGAGGTCTCGTTGTGGACCACGCAGACCGCCTTGATCTCGCCGGCGGTGTCGGCCCTGAGCCGGGTCTCGATAGCATCGGCGTCGGCGCCCGAACGCCAGTCGCCCTCGATGAACTCCGTGCGCAGGCCGAGACGGTCGGCGAGCTTTTTCCACAGGGTGGCGAAATGGCCCGTCTCATACATCAGCACCAGATCACCCGGCGACATGGTATTGACCAGCGCGGCCTCCCATGCGCCGGTGCCCGAGCCAGGATAGATCACGACCTGGCCTTCGGTCTTGAAGATCGACTTCATGCCGTTGAGCGCGCGCTGGCCCACCTCGGCGAACGCCGGGCCGCGATGATCCATCGTCGGCATGTCCATGGCGCGCAACACGCGGTCGGGCACGTTGGACGGTCCCGGAATCTGAAGAAAATGACGACCTGGCCCAGCCATGCCTGCCCTCCCGCAAGGAACAAATGTCAGCGCACTTGATCGGCGCCGTGTTTCTTCATAATGAATATTGTATTCAAAATTCAAGTCAAGGGTTGAATCCACATGGCGATGCAGTTCGATCTGGAACGGCGGCTCAAGGGGCAAATCGAAGGCGACGTGCTGTTCGACCGCTTCAGCCGCGGCCGCTATGCCACTGACGCCTCGGTCTACCAGATGATGCCGATCGGCGTGGTGATTCCCAAGACTTTCGCCGATGTGGAGGCCACGCTCGCCATCGCCCGCGAGGCCGGCGTGCCGGTTCTGCCGCGCGGCGGCGGCACCTCGCAGTGCGGCCAGACGGTCAACACTGCCATCGTCATCGACTTCACCAAACACCTCAACAAGATCATCGAGGTGGACCCGGAAGCCGGCACGGCGGTGGTCGAGCCGGGCCTGGTGCTGGATCATCTCAACGGCGCGCTGAAAGGCCACGGGCTGTGGTTCCCCGTCGACGTCTCCACCGCCTCGCGCGCCACGCTGGGCGGCATGGCGGCCAACAATTCCTGCGGCGCGCGCTCGTTCCGCTATGGCATCATGCGCGACAACGTGCAGGCCATCGACGCGCTTCTGGCCGATGGCACCCAGGCGCGGTTCACCGACGTGCCGCGCGACGTTTCCGGACTGAACGCGCCCGATGACACCCAACAGCTTTTCCGCGATCTGCTGGACCTTGGCGCGCGCGAGGCCGACGAGATCAAGGCCCGGTTCCCCGAGTTGATGCGCCGTGTCGGCGGCTACAATCTCGACGCGCTGATCCCCAACGGCCAGACCAACAACCTGGCGGACCTGCTCGTGGGCTCGGAAGGCACGCTGGCGATCTCCCGGCAGCTGACCCTGAAGCTGTCGCCGGTGCTGCGCCAGAAGACCATCGGCATCTGCCATTTCCCCACCTTTTACGAGGCGATGGATTCCACCCGTCACCTGGTGGACCTGGGCCCCACGGCGATCGAGCTGGTAGACAGCACGATGATCGCCCTGGGCCGGGCGATCCCGATGTTCAAGCCGGTGGTCGACGAATTCGTGCGCGGTGATCCCGCAGCCCTGCTGACGGTGGAGTTCGCCGAGGACGACCAGCAGGAGAACCTGCGCCGGCTGGCGGCGCTGCACGAACGCATGGCGGAACTGGGCTACAAGTGGGGCGACCCCGGCAAGAAGGAAGGCGGCGTCCTCGACGCCATCGACCCGGCGTTCCAGACCCGGATCATGGAATACCGCAAGCAGGGCCTGAACATCATGATGTCGATGAAATCGGCCGGAAAGCCGATTTCCTTCATCGAGGACTGCGCCGTGCGGCTGGAGGACCTTGCGGAATATACCGACCGGCTGACGGCGATCTTCGGCAAATACGGCACCGAGGGCACCTGGTACGCCCATGCCTCCGTCGGCACGCTGCACGTGCGCCCGGTGCTCAACCTGAAACTTGACCAGGACGTCAAGAAGATGCGCGCCATCGCCGAGGAGGCGTTCGAGATGGTGCGCGAATACAAGGGCTCGCATTCCGGCGAGCACGGCGACGGCATCGCGCGCTCGGAGTTCAACGAGCCGATGTTCGGCGCCCGCATGGCGCGCTCCTTCGAATGGGTCAAGGACCGTTTCGACCCGCACGGCACGCTCAATCCGGGCAAGGTTGTGCGTGCGCCGAAGATGGATGACCGCACCTTGATGCGCTTCGCACCCGACTACGCGGTGCCGGAGTTCGAGACCGCCTTCGACTGGTCGGATTATTCCGGCAGCGCCGGCGGGTTCCAGGGCGCGGTGGAGATGTGCAACAACAACGGCGCCTGCCGCAAGATTTCCAGCGACATCATGTGCCCGTCCTACCGGGTGACGCGCAACGAGCGCGATCTCACCCGCGGCCGCGCCAACACGCTCAGGCTGGCGATTTCCGGCCAGCTTGGCGCCGACGCCTTCACCTCCGACGAGATGGCCGACACCCTGTCGCTGTGCGTCTCGTGCAAGGGCTGCCGTCGGGAATGCCCCACCGGGGTCGACATGGCCAAGATGAAGATCGAGGTGCTGGCGGCGCGGGCGAAGAAGAACGGGATCGGCCTGCGGGCGAGGCTCGTCGCCTATCTGCCGCGCTACGCACCCTACGCGGCGAAGGCGCCGTGGCTGGTGAACCTGCGCGACCGGATCCCCGGGGTGGCGTATCTCTCGGAGAAGATTGCCGGCTTCGCAAAGGAACGCGCCCTGCCCGTCTGGCGCTCCGACTGGTTCCGCCAGCCGGAGGCGGAAACCGAGACGGGCACACCGGACGTGATCCTCTTCGCCGACACGTTCAACCGCTATTTCGAGCCCGACAACCTGCGCGCCGCGCAGACCGTGCTGATGCGGGCGGGCTTTACCGTCGGCCAGGCGATTGCCGGCAAGGGCGAGCGGCCGCTGTGCTGCGGCCGGACGTTTCTCTCCGCGGGATTGGTGGAGGAAGCGAAGGCGGAGATGCTACGCACCATCGCCAGTCTCAAGCCGGCGCTGGAGCGCGGCGCGACCGTGGTGGGGCTGGAGCCCTCCTGCGTGCTGACCTTCCGCGACGAGGCGCCCTCCCTGCTCGGCGCGGACTGGAAGCCGGAGTATGCGGAACAGTTCGTGCTGTTCGAGGAGTTCATCGACGCCCAGCGGCTGGCAGGTACCCTGACCCTGCCGCTTGCGCCGCTGCCGCAGAAGACGGCGCTGGTGCACGGCCACTGCCACCAGAAGGCGTTCAACACCATGGGCGCGCTGCAGCGCACGCTCGCCGCCATTCCCGAACTGAAGATCGAGGTCGTCGCCTCGTCGTGCTGCGGCATGGCGGGCAGTTTCGGCTACCAGGCGGAAACGCTGGAGGTGTCCCGCGCAATGGGCGAATTGAGCCTGCTGCCGAAGGTCCGCGCGGCGGACGCCGATACACTGATCATCGCCGGCGGCACCTCGTGCCGCCACCAGATCGAGGACGGAACGCCGAGAAAAGCGGTTCACGTGGCGCGGATTTTGTGCGAGTCCTCCGACCTTGCCCTGCATTAGGCTGCATCCTCGAACGCGAAGCCACAGGACCATGAACGGGAAACGATCATGCCGATGAGCGCCGCCATCCCCCGCAGAACACTGCATGACGAGCTGGTGGACCGCCTGCGCCACATGATCATCGAGGGCGATCTGGCACCCGGCGAAAAGCTGTCGGAGAAGGACCTGTGCGGGCATTTCGACGTCTCGCGCACGCCATTGCGCGAGGCACTAAAAATCCTCGCCAAGGACGGGCTGGTGCGGCTGATTCCCAACCGCGGCGCCACCGTCGCCAAGCTCACGCTCGCCGATCTGGAAGAGGCGTTTCCCGTGATGGGCGCGCTGGAGGCGGTGTCCGGGGAACTCGCCTGCCTGCACATCACCGATGCGGAGATCATGCGCATCGCCAAACTGCACGACGAAATGGTCGATAACTTCCGCGCCGGCGAGCTCGGCGCCTATTTTCAGCGCAACGAGCGCATCCACCAGCTGATCCTTGACGCCGCGCGCAATCCCACGCTCTCGGAAATGCAGCGCGGCCTGTCGGGCCGCATCCGCCGTGCGCGCTACATGGCCAACATGTCGGCCGAACGCTGGGCGGAGGCGGTCGCGGAGCACGAGGCCATCCTCGACGCGCTGAAGGCCCGCGACGGCGCCCGCCTCGGCAAGCTGCTCAAGGCGCATCTCGCCAACAAGCTGCAGACCGTCCGCGACGCGCTCGTCGAATAGCCTCCGGGACCGGCACCGGCGCCAAAGCACCGGCCGCGCCACAGCATTTCCACCCGCACACCCGGAAACCGACACAATCGGGTCACGTTTGCGCCAAGGAGCAGGCCTAGATCGGGGTAACCGGACAGGGGGCGCACTGCCGCTCCATCCGTAACCAGACACGGGATCCTTGTCATGAAAACCGCCCTCGTCGTCATGACCCTGCTTGGCTGCGATTGCACCGTGCAGGAATGCGAATATGTGCAGACCGTCGACGGCCCCTGGGCCAGCGTCGAGGCCTGCCAAGCCGACGTGACGCGCCAGATCTCCAACCGCGCGGACATGGCCTTTCCGGCCCTGACCGGATTCTGCACGGCCGCGGAGCCCGACGACGGCCTGATCATGCGGGCCGATGCAACGTCCCCTGCCCTGGACAGCGACACTGAATCCAGCACTGAGCCCGGAATGCTCGCACGTCTGGTCAATCTGGATTCGGTGAGCGAACGCGTCGCCGCCTGGACCTCCGGCGGTTTCGGCTATGACGCCGTGCGCGGCCGGCTGGTGCGGGTGCTTGAGGGTACCGCTTCCGCCACCCGCAGCACGACGCAATGGCTGCATATCGCCAGCCTCGGCGACTGATAACGCATCAATCGCCCGATCGTCGGCAGAAGCGATCGATGTTGTCGCAGGACAAAGACCGCAGCGGTTCGCCGTGTCACAAACCCGGCACAGGGGGAGCGGCCTGAAGGCGCCGCGCCTGATACCGCAACACCGACCGGGGCGCGACGATTGCGCGGAGGGTTGCCCGATGCCATCGCCGGATATTGACGATCCCGACCTGCCGCTGGACCTGATCTTCAAGGCATGGCCGGAAACACCGGCGGTCTTCCTACGCCGCAAGATGCTGTGTTACGGCTGCCCGATCGCACCGTTTCACACGATTGCCAATGCATGCGAAGATCACGCGCAGGACGAGGCCGGATTCCGCGCGGAGCTGCGCGCGGCGATTGTCAGCAGCGCTTCGCGTCCCTGAGCGGCATCGGAACCACCGCGGCGGCGGCAACCGGTCTCAGCCGCCCGCACCGCTCAGCAGCACCAGCTGATGCGGTTGCGTCACCACGATATGGCGCCGGGTGCTTTCCACGATGCCCTGCTTCTGCCAGGCGCTCAGCAACCGGCTGACCGTGTGTAGCGTTGTTCCGGTCATTTCCGCGATCGCCTGCCGGGTTACCGGAAAGGCAATCTCGATGCCGCCCTCGACCTTGCGGCCGGACTGATTGACCATCCGCAGCAGGGCCGAGGCGAGACGCTGTTCCACCGCCTGCGTTGCCAGTTCCGCCAGCCGGGTGTGGATCTCGTTCATGCGCTCGCCGACAACCTTGTAGGTCTCGGTGGCAAAGCCCTCGTATCCGGCCACGAAGCCGGACCACAGGGTTGCGGGCCAGGACAGGGCGAGCGTCTCCGCCGCCGCAACCGCCGTGGCCGGATAGGTGTCGCGGCCGAGCGCCGGCGCAATGCCGAACAGCTGACCGGGCGCGATGTGCATGACGATGATCTGCTCGCCGCCCGGCGTGGTCCTGACCACGCGAATGTGACCGTCGAGCAGCAGGTAAAAGCGCTCCGCCGGCATTCCCTCGGAAAACACCGCCGCCCCCTCGTCGAACCGCTTGACGACGGAAAGATCCAGGATTTCGCGGATCTGGCCGCGCGCGAGACGGCGGAACGGCGGGATCCCCGTCAGAAGGCTTTCGTCGATCTTGCTCACAAGCCGGCCCGAAGTTTGTTGCAGCACAAAGAGCGTCCCGCCGCACTACAGCATAAGGCGATCGGACATCAACATCCGAACGCAAAAAGGAATTTCCGATGCTTGGCAGAACTCTCACGATGGCCGCCGCAGTTGCCCTGATGACGGGGGCAGCCTTTGCCGAGACCCATGAAGTGCACATGCTCACCAAGGGCGCAGCCGGTTCGATGGTCTTTGAACCCGCCTATATCGCGGCCCAGCCCGGCGACACGATCCACTTCGTCGCAGTCGACAAGGGGCATAACGTCGCCTCCATCGACGGCATGCTGCCGGACGGCGTCGCCGACTTCAAGAGCAAGATGAACAAGGACTTCGAACTGACCGTCGACGCCGAAGGCCTGTACGGCGTCAAGTGCACGCCGCATTATGGCATGGGGATGGTCGCCCTGATCCAGGTCGGTGCAGCCGCCAACCGCGATGCCGTCATGGCCGTCAAACAGAGCCGCATGCCGCGCAAACGGTTCGAGACGCTGTTCGCCCAGGTCCAGTAACCGGAGGCGGCGCGCTTCCGGGCGTGAAACGCTCCCGGGACGCGCGCCACCCGCCGCATTCCCCGCCAGGAGGTTGCCATGGCGATTGACAGACAGAAGCCCTATTCCGGCCCCACGCTGTTCAGCTACGGTTTTCGGCCGTTCTTCCTTGCCGCGGCGCTCTATGCGATCGCCGCGATCGGGATCTGGATGCTGGTACTGGACGGCGAGCTGACGCTCGCCGGCCCGTTCACCGCGACGGACTGGCACAGCCATGAAATGCTGTTCGGCTATGCCCCCGCGGTGATCGCCGGCTTCCTGTTCACGGCAATTCCCAACTGGACGGGGCGGATGCCCAAGCGCGGCTGGCCGCTCGCCCTGCTGCTGACGCTGTGGGTTGCCGGGCGGCTTGCGGTGGCAGGCGCCTTCGGTTCCGGACCGGTTGCGGTGATGCTCGCCGACAGCGGCTTTCTGGCTGCAATCGTCGCGATGGTGCTGGTCGAGATCGTCGCGGGACGCAACTGGCGCAACCTGATGGTCGTGGTGCCGGTAACGCTGCTTCTCGGCGCCAACGTGCTGTTTCACGTCGAGGCGATGACCAGCGGCAGCGCCGACATCGGCCGGCGGCTGGGCCTGGCCATCATCGTCTTCCTGATCACGCTGATCGGCGGGCGAATCATCCCAAGTTTCACCCGCAACTGGCTGGCGAAGCGCACGCCCCAACATCTGCCCGCCCCCATCGGCCGCTTCGACGCGGTGTGCCTTGTCACGGGCGCGCTTGCGCTGCTGGTCTGGGCGGTTCAGCCCGAGGGCCGCACGGTCGGCGCCCTGCTGCTGCTGGCCTCGGCACTGCACGCAATCCGGCTGAGCCGCTGGCAGGGCGCGCGGACCGGTCCCTCGCCGCTGCTGCTGATGCTGCATGTCGCCTATGGCTTCGTGCCGCTCGGTCTGGCGGCCGCCGCGGCGGCGGCCATCGACCTGGCGCCCGCGGCCACCGGCATCCACCTGCTCGGCATCGGCGCGATCGGCGGCATGACCCTTGCCGTGATGATGCGCGCATCGCTGGGGCATACCGGCCGGGCGCTGGTGGCGGGACCGGCGCTGACGGCGGCCGCCGCCATGGTGTTTGCCGCGGCGCTGGTCCGGGTCAGCTTTCCCGAGGCGATGCTCGCAGGGATTTCGGGGCTGTGGGGCGCCGCCCTGCTGTGGATCGCGGGTTTCTCGATCTTCGCCCTGCGCATCGGCCCCACCCTGGCACGCACCAGCCGCAAGCCGATCTAGGACAGGGTCGATACTGGGGACAGACCGGAGAGGACAGGCAAAGACTCATCATCCCGGCCTCACGTCAGCCGAGTATTTGCGAAACGGATATGCAAACCGCTTCAAGACGCGCGATGACCCGACGATTGCACTAACATCGCGAATGGCACTATTTTCGCTGCATCCAGGAGATTGCGTGAATGAAATTGAACACAATAATTTTTGCAGCACTGATCGCGGCGACAAACCTGATCAATTTACCTGCGTCGGCAGAGAACTATGATTATGTGAGTGGAAATCACAGTTGGTCGATAAGCTGCAACAAATCCGGCTACGTCTTGCGATCGCAATTTCCCGTTTCCCGCTTCCATGAAGCTGGAGCCGGGTCGTCTGTGACACGTGAAAAGGAAACGCTCTATTTGGGCCTATCCTGCGATGCCTCGAACAAAGTTCTCGGAGACGGCAAATGGTGCTGGGCCAATGGCGGATTCAGAGCTGAATTCAACGGCTACACGATGAGCTTTCCGAGGCAGGAATTGTATTGTCCAAAGAACGAACACGCATTCCTCGGATGCC
>JBFHII010000076.1:0-9412 GCA_041596535.1 Breoghania sp.
ATCATCTGCCCGCGCCGGCGGCCGGGCACAAGGGGCAGACGCAGCGCGCGGCATAGCGCCTCCGGAATCCCCAATCATCCAAGCGCATCCGCCGCCGAGAACGCGGCGGATGCGGACCCTCATGAAACCCGATGGGGCTTATTTCTTCGCCGCGACGATGATCACCTCGACGCGATAATCGGGCGTTGCCAGCTTGGCTTCGCCGCAGGCACGGGTCGGCGCGTGTCCCTCGGGTACCCAGGCATCCCACACGGCGTTCATCTCCGCAAAATCCGCCATGTCGGCCAGCCAGATGGTCGCCTGCAGCATGCGGGTGTTGTCGGTGCCGGACTCGGCGAGCAGCCGGTCGACACTCGCCAGAACGGCCCGTGTCTGGTTGGTCACGCTCTCGCCCGGAGCGCCGACCTGCCCCGCGAGATAGACAAGATCGCCATGGACCACCGCCTGGCTCATGCGGGTGTTGGTCTCGATCCGTTTGATATCACTCATGATTGTTCTCCTGGGCGACAGCCCGCTGCGGGCTCGCTGGTGATGGCCGGAGTAATGACCGGGACCGTATCGCGCCTCACGGCGCCACGGCGACCTCGGTGCGGCCGCTGGCGTCAAGCGCCGCGCGCACGAAGCCGTTTTGCTTCATCTCCCCGATGAACGCGCTGAGAAAGGGAACCGCGGCGGCGTTCTTCGCCGGAACCGTCATCGCCTGCTCGATGGTGGCGAAACTGTCGGGCAGCACCCGGTAGCCGGGATGCTCGGCAACGAACCGGTGAAGCACCTGCGTCACGCCGGCGCCCGCATCAAGCCCTTCGTCGATGAACATCTGCAGCGACGTGCCCGGCGCATCCCCGTGAACGAGTTCGGCGTGTTTGGCATGTTTTGTCAGCCAAAGATCGTAGGCCGCATTCCTGGCCACCGCGATGCGCGTGCCCGGGCTGTCGACCTCGGCCACCGACTGAAACGGAGACTCGTCCGGCACCACGTAGCTGCTGGAGATGATCACATAGGGCGCGGTGAAGACGAGCCTCTCGGCGCGCTTGGGATCGATCGCCAGAAAGCCGAGATCCCATTCGTCCGCGTCGATGGCGGCGAACACCTTGCCGGCGCCCATGTAGGTCTCGAAGGCGACCTCGACGCCGAGACGGCCGGCGAGTTCTCGCGCCAGCGCAACGCTGACGCCGCCGAGTTCGCCGGTTTTTTCATCACGCATGGCCAACGCCGCATTGCCCAGGTTGATGGCAACGCGCAGCCGCCCGGTGGGGGCCAGTGTTTCCCGCGCTTCGGCCAGAGTGTCAGACATGGTGCCTCCGAAATAATCGCATCCGGCACGACTCGCCGGGACGCGAACTGATC
Source organism: Breoghania sp. (assembly GCA_041596535.1). Lineage (GTDB taxonomy): Bacteria > Pseudomonadota > Alphaproteobacteria > Rhizobiales > Stappiaceae > Breoghania. The sequence continues at coordinate 1,348 of JBFHII010000076.1, forward strand.
TAGACGAATTCGCGATCCGCATCGACCCAAAATATCCAGATCACCAGGCTGAAGGGGGCATTGCGGGCGATGCGGTCACCGTCGATGACGCGGTGAAGACTTTCGTGCTTAACTGACGCAACGGTCACTGCGGTGTCGACACCAACAGGATGCACGGGGCGCTCCGTCCGGAGCGCCTTCATTTTCCCGCTTTCAGCGAGATCTGACATGGACATTATCGCCACGGCCCTTCCGGCACTGTCGCAAGCGTTCGCGCTCATCTTCCAACCCGAGCAGATCGTCTATCTCGCACTCGGCGTTCTCCTCGGGCTGTCGGTCGGCGTGTTTCCCGGCCTTGGCGGAATCGCGGGTCTCAGCCTCGTGCTGCCGTTCATCTACGGCATGGACCCGGTTTCCGGCCTGGCGCTGATGGTCGGCCTTGTCGCCGTCATCCCCACATCCGACACGTTCGCCTCCGTCCTGATGGGTATCCCCGGATCATCCGCCAGCCAGGCAACCGTGCTCGACGGATTCCCGATGGCCCGCAAGGGCGAAGCCGCACGCGCCCTGTCCGCCGCCTTCGTCTCGTCGCTGTTCGGCGGCCTGCTCGGCGCCCTTGTGCTGACCTTCTTCATTCTGATCGCCCGGCCCATCGTGCTCGCCTTCGGCCTGCCCGAAATGCTGATGATCACCATCCTCGGCCTGTCGATGGTGGCAATTCTCGCCGGCAGCATTCCGATGAAGGGGCTCGCTTCGGCGGGCCTCGGGCTGATGGTCGGCACCATCGGCGCCGGTGACGCCGGCGGCGCGCCGCGCATGAGCTCCTACGAGTGGGAATACCTGTACGACGGGCTGAAGCTGGTCATCGTCGGTCTTTCGATTTTCGCCATCCCCGAGATCATCTCGCTGCTGCGCCAGGACACGTCGATCGCCAAGGATGCCAAGCTCGGCGCCGGCTGGGGGCAAGGCGTGCGCGACTGGTGGCACAATCGCTGGCTCTCCGTGCGCTGCGCCGTGATCGGCGTCATTGTCGGCATCATCCCCGGACTTGGCGGATCCGTGGTCGACTGGATCGCCTACGGCCACACGGTCCAGACCGCCAGGGACAAGGGCGGCTTCGGTTCCGGTGATGTGCGCGGCGTGATCGGGCCGGAAAGCTCCAACAATGCCAAGGAAGGCGGCGGACTGGTGCCCACGCTGATCTTCGGCATTCCCGGATCCGGCTCGATGGCGGTGTTCATCGGCGGCATGGCGCTGCTCGGCTATGAGGCCGGACCGCAGATGATCACCAACAACCTCGACATCACCTACACGATCGTCTGGTCGCTGGCGCTCGCCAACGTGCTCGGTGCGGGCCTGTGTATCGCGCTGTCGGGCGGCATCGCCAAGCTGACGACGATCCGCTTCGCATTGCTCGCGCCCTTCCTGTTCATGCTGATCTCCTTCGCCGCCTTCCAGTCGCGGCAGGACCTGGGCGATCTCGTCGCCCTGTTCTCCCTCGGCCTGCTCGGTATCATGCTGCGCCGGTTCAACTGGTCGCGCCCGGCCTTCCTGATCGGCTTCGTGCTCTCCACACAGGCGGAGAACTACAGCTTTCAGGCCTACCAGGTGGCAAGCTTCAAGTTCCGGACCTCACTGGAACTCGGCCTTAGCTACATCTTCACGCCGATCGTGCTGACGCTGATCGTGATTACGGCGCTGTCGATCTACTTCGGCATCCGCCAGGCCAGGATGATCCGCTCGGAAGGCGAGGTGGCGGCCGGCCACAAGACCGGTCCCGTCGCCTTCCTGCTGTTCGTCATCGCCTATCTTGGCGTGAGCTTCTTCGACGCCATGTCGATCGACCAGACGACCGACATGATCTTCCCCGCCACGATTTCGGCGGTGTCGCTTCTCGCCTGCTTCGCGGTGCTGATCCGCATGATTCGCTCGCCCAGCGACGATGCGGTCTTCGCCGACCGGGAGTTCGCCGGTGCCGACAAGGACGCACCGCACGGGCTGTGGTCGACACTGGCATGGTTCGCCGCCCTCCTTCTGCTGTGCATGCTGATCGGTTTCATCCTTGCACTGGCCCTGTTCCTGGTCGTATTCCTGCGCATGCGCGCCGGCATTTCCTGGCTCAAGGTCTTCCTCCTCTCGGGCGCCGGCATCGTCTTCATGACAGGCATGGGCTGGGTTCTGAACCGCGACTTTCCCCCGGGACTGTTGCAATCCGCAATCGACCTGCCATGGCCCATCCGATGACCCAGACTGCTGTACCGTTTCTCTTCATGCGCGGCGGCACGTCGCGCGGCCCCTACATGAACCGCGCCGACCTGCCCGAGGATCTCGACACGCTGTCCAAGGTTCTCGTCGCCGCGGTGGGCTCCGGCCATCCGCTGAACATCGATGGTATTGGCGGCGGCGCGGCCGTGACCACCAAGGTCGCCATGCTGTCGCCGTCCGACGACGACTGGGCGGATGTCGACTACTTCTTCGCCCAGGTGTCCGTCGAGGATCAGCTCGTCGACTACAAGCCGACCTGCGGCAACATTCTCTCCGGCGTCGGACCGGCGGCCCTGGAAATGGGCCTCGTCAAGCCGACGGGCGACACGACACGCGTGCGCATCCATGCGGTCAACACCGGTGCGCGGGTGGAAGCCATCGTGCAGACACCGAACGGCGCGGTCGAATATGCGGGCGACGCCGGCATCGACGGCGTGCCGGGCAGCGCGGCACCGGTCCTGCTGAACTTCATGGACGTGGTCGGCTCGGCCACCGGCGCCCTCCTGCCGACCGGCAACCTGCGCGACGAGATCGATGGCATCGAGGTCACCTGCATGGATGTGGCCATGCCGCTGACCATCGCCCGCGCCGAAGCCTTCGGTCTCACCGGCTACGAAACGGCCGAGGAACTCGACGCCAACCGGCCGTTCATGGAGCGCATGGAGGCCATCCGCCTGGAGGCGGGCAAGCGCATGGGCATGGGCGATGTCAGCAAGTCCGTGATGCCGAAATTCGGCCTGCTGTCGCGTGCCCGGTCCGGCGGCGCGATCACCGCGCGCTATTTCATGCCATGGAACTGCCACCCCTCGATGGCCGTCACGGGAGCGCAGTGCCTGGCGTCATGCGTCTTGCGCGAAGGCACCGTCGCCGACGGTCTGGCGGATCTGCCGACCGGCACACCGGCACTGGTGCAGATCGAACACCCGTCGGGCATCATCGACGTGACTGTCGACTATGAGGGATCGGGCGCCGACTTCGCCCTGAAATCCGCAGGCCTGCTCCGCACAGCACGGCTTCTCGCCCGTGGCGAGCTGATGATCCCGCGCGCCGCGTGGTCGAAATAGGCACAGCCAGGCTCCCGCGCCCCAATCTAGGCGCGGGATGCTTCCGACGCAGCCTCTCCCCGGACCATCATACGGCCGCGCCGCCTCCCGGAGCCTGCACGTCGCGGCCGCATACGTGACTTCCCCAACGGCTTTCACGCGGCTATTGTCGCCGCCACATCGCATCACGAGTCGGCTCCTGATGCGCGCTTCAGTTTCCGCCGCGTGACCACGCGGCCCACAAATCGGGAAAGCATCGGCATGGCCGGACAAGACACCGACGTTCTGAATGGCGGCATGCCGCAGACCACGGACAGCATCCGCCGCGCGGCGGAACTCCTCGCGCAGTGCCGGCGGGACGGCACGACCGTGAACCGCCTGCCCGAGGACTGCCGGCCGCAATCCATCGCCGACGCGTTTCTCATTCAGCGCGAGGTCGCGAACCTGCTCGGCGTAAGCTCGATCGGGTGGAAAGTCGCTTCCCCCCCCGATCAGCAGGCCATTGCCGCACCGATATTCGCAAACGACATCCATCCCTCACCATGGGAAGCCTCCGGCGTCACCGACGTGGAAGGCGAGATCGTCTTTCTGCTCGCGCACGACCTGCCGCACCGGCCGGATGCGCCCTATTCGCGCGAGGATGTCTGCGCGGCCATTTCCAACTACGCACTCGGCTTCGAGCTGATCCGCCGGCGCGTCACCGATCCGAATGCGCCTGCTGAAGAGCGCCTTGCCGACTGCATGGTCAACTTCGGCCTGGTGATCGGAACGCAGCGCGACTTCACCGGCGAAAGCTGCCTGCCGCAAGGCAGCGTCGTGCTCACGGTCAACGGCAAGGACCGCGCCTATACCCCCAAGCCGATCGATCCGGTGGGCTTCGTCCAGGATTATGCCAACACGGGTGGCGACGCCTTTGGCGGACTTCGGGCCGGGCAATGGGTGACGACCGGTGCGCTGACCGGAATGGTTCCCGCAGGCCCGGACGAGGCCTGGCATGCGGAACTCGACGGACTGTCGGTCGATTTTCAGAACCTCAACGCCGTCACGGCCTGAGGCCGCGCATCCGGTCACGGGTCGGGCTGAATGTCCGTCAGCAGACCGTATTCCCCGGGCTGCCGGTGGGCCGGAAAATTGAAGATGTTGTCCTGAATCTCGCGGCAACGGTCGAGATCGCACTCCGCGATTGCCAGTTCGTCGCCAAGGGTCGTGCATTGCGCGACGATCTCGCCGGTCGGCGCGATGATGCAGCTGCCGCCGATCAGGTCGCAGCCTTCCTCGCGCCCGGCCTTGGCGACACCCACGACCCAGGTGCCATTCTGATAGGCCCCGGCCTGCATCACCAGATGGTTGTGGAAGTCCTGCAGGTGATCGTGCTCCGGCGCGGGCGGATAGTGCACCGGCGTGTTGTAGCCCAGCAGAACCAGCTCCGCCTGCTGCAACCCCAGCATGCGAAACGTCTCCGGCCAGCGCCGGTCATTGCAGATGCACATGCCCACGCGGCCCCCGAAAGCGTCGGCCACCGGAAAGCCGAGGTCGCCACGCTCGAAATAGCGCTTCTCCAGATGCTGGAAGGCACGCCAGGGCTCCTCGTCCCAGTGTCCGGGCAGATGGATCTTGCGGTATTTTGACAGTACCGTTCCATCCGGTCCGACGAGGATCGAGGTGTTGAACCGCCGCGTGTGTCCCTCCGCATCAATCAGCTTTTCGGCGTAGCCGAAGGAAAAGCCGACGCCCAGCCGGCGCGCCGCATCGAACAGGGGTTGCGTTGCCGGCGAAGGCATCTGCGTCTCGAAATAGGCGTCGATCTGCGTCTGATCTGCCAGGAACCAGCGCGGAAAGAAGGTGGTCAGCGCCAGTTCGGGAAACACCACCAGCTGCGCGCCGCGCGAGGCGGCGTCGCTCAACAGGGCGACCATTCTCGCGACGGCGGATGTCCTGGGTTCGTCGCGCGCGATGGGACCCATCTGGGCGGCGGCGATTACCAGTGTTCGGGTCTTGGTCATGCGTTTCAACTCGTGAGAAAGACGGATCGGAGGGTGGCTCACGTCCGATGCAGGTTTCGCGCCGCGCGGGCCGCGACATCGGCGGCGCTCTCGCCGACAAGCGTCTCATAGAGCGCCGGATCGGTGGCCCCTTCCGTGCCGAAGACCAGCACGCGCGACGATCGGTCGAGGGCAAGGGCATCGCGCGCGCCGCGATCGGACGCCGCAAGCATCAGCGCCATCAGCCCGGCGACAGCGGATTCGCCGGCGACCAGCGGCTCATCGCCATACCGGCCCTGCGCCAGCAATCGCATCCCCTCGATCGCATCCTCGTCGGCGACCCCGACCACCGCGTCGGCAGCATGTTCCAGGATGGTCCAGGCAAGCTTCGAAATCTCGCCGCAGGCGAGGCCAGCCATGAGCGTGTCCAGGTCCCCCTCGACGGCAACGGGTCTGCCCGCGCGGATCGTCTCCAGCCAGCATGCGGACTTGAGCGGATCGGCGAGAACGACCGTGGGCCGCGCCGCGCCGTAGCGCCGCCACAGAAGGGCGGCCACAGCCGCGGCCATTCCGCCAACGCCGGTCTGCAGGAAGACATGCGTCGGCGGCTGCGGATGCCGCCATTGTTCCAGCGCCTCCGCCGCCATCAGCTCATAGCCCTGCATGACGTCCTTGGGGATCTCGGTGTAGCCTTCATACGAGGTATCCGAGACGACAACCCAGCCCTCGCTGTCCGACTGGCGCTGCGCCTCGCGGACGCTGTCGTCGTAATTGCCATCACAACGAACCACCCGCGCGCCGAAACGCTCGATCGCCCGCTTGCGGCCCTCGCTCACGCCGGCGTGGATAAAGATCACGCAGTTGCAGCCGAAATTCCGCGCGCCCCAGGCAACCGAACGGCCGTGATTGCCATCCGTGGCGCATGCCACCGTCACGCGCCCTGCCAGGCGCGCGACGGCCTCCGCGTCATCGGGATCAACGCCGCTCTTTTCCGCCGCCCGTCTCAATACCTGCCGGACCGCGTAGGCCCCGCCAAGCGCCTTGAAACTGCCGAGCCCGAAGCGACTTTCCTCGTTCTTGTAGAACACGGCCGAGACGCCCGCATGCCGGGCAAGTCCGGAGAGCGAAACCAGCGGCGTCGGGGCATAGCCCGGCCACGAGGCGATCGTGGCGCGGGCCGCATCCAGAGCGACCGGGTTCAGGATTGCCGCCTGGTCCGGCCCGTAGAGCGCCCCGCGATCGGCTTGCCCGTTCAGGCAATAGGCAAGTGGCTCCGCCATCAACCGAGATCCAGCGACTGCGCGGCGCCGATCAGGGCACCATCCCGGCCGCGCCCGGCAATGAGCGAAAGGCCCACGGGAGCGCCCTCGAGGGTTGCACCGGGCAGCGACAGTTCCGGATAGCCATTGAGCCCGCCGATGCACAGGATGCTCATCGCCGCCTTGCGATAGGCCTCCAGCATCTCCGCCGACGCATCGAGCCGGGGTGCCGGCGCATGCACGGTGGGCACGATCATCACGGTCGCCGGCCCCATCAGCGCATCCATGCTTTCGCGGATCGCGCGGCGGGCCTCGACCGCATCCTCGAACGCCTGCGCGGGGATCGCGCCAGCCATCGCGAAGCGCTCCGCCACGCCGGGCCCGAAAACCGGCGCGTTGCCGGAGACCCAGTCGCCCAGTTCACGCCAGATCTCAAAGCCCTGATGGATGCGGAACGTTTCGAACCAGGTCTCGAGATTCGGCAAGGGATCAGTGCGTGCCGGCCCGACGACCGCGATCGCCGCCTCGAGACGCGGCGCATGCGCCTTGCGCAGGTCATCGGACACCCGAGACCAGACGTTTTCCGGCAGCCACAGCTCCGGTGCGGGATCGCCGGATGCCGGGGCGATGCCGAATGCGGCGGACACGCGCGCAAGCATCGGCAGATCGCGGGCAAACCAGCCTGCCACGTCAAAACTCTTCGCAAGCGGCGCCATGCCCGCCGCATCGATGCGGCCATGCGTCGTGCGCAGCCCGAAAAGCCCGCAGAAGCTCGCCGGTGCACGCACCGACCCGCCCGTATCGCTGCCCAACGCGAAGTCGACCAGGTCGGCCGCCACGGCGGAGGCCGAGCCGGACGACGAACCGCCCGGCACGCGGTCGGGCGCTGCAGTGTTGGTCGGCGTTCCCGAATGGGCGTTCATACCCAGCAAGCTGTAGGCGAGTTCGTCCATGTGGGTGGCGCCGACGAGCGTGGCACCCGCATCGAGGACCGTGCGCACCGCCGCCGCATGCGCCGTCGCCGCGACATGGGTCTGCTTCCAGGTCGGATTGCCGTTGCCCGTCACACGTCCGGCGATGTCATAATTGTCCTTTGCGGCAAACCGCAGGTCCGAAAGCGGCCCCGGGGCGCCACGGACGGGCGTTTCGAAGATCTCGGCGAAGGCATGGACGGTGTCATCAATCATGAGGAGCTCGTCTGGAAGGGTTGCAAAGGCAGGGCGATGATGCCGCGGGTCACAGGTGAATGTCGCATCGCGCGGCGGCGGCGCGGATGTGGCTGGCCAGGGCGGCGCAGGCCCGGGCGACATCGCCCGCCTCCAGCGCCTCGACGATCATCAGATGTTCGCGGGCGGTATCCTGCACGCGCTCGACGATGACCATCGGCACCCACTGGCTGTCTTGCATGGCCTGACGCATCTGCGCCTGGATCTCGCGGAAGATCCGGTTGCCGCAGCGCTGATAGATCAGGTCGTGGAACAGCGTGTCCTGCTCGGCGGCTCCCACGGCGTTGCCGGCCTCCGCAGCACCCAGCAAC
>JBFHII010000077.1:0-9313 GCA_041596535.1 Breoghania sp.
AGGTCAGTCCGACCGCTATGTCAGCCGAGTGATCCGGCTGGCATGGCTGGCGCCATCGGTGCTGGAGCGTCTCGTCCTGCGTCGCGAGCCCACGGTTCTGTCGATCTTCGACCGCTGCGGCGTGGCGGAGCTGCCTTGGGCGGAGCAGCCGGGACGGGTGTTTGACTGACGGGCGGGCCATCTGAGACAGGGATATATGGAAAGTAGTCCGCAAGCGCCTGGATCAGGCAAGATGCCTGCTCGGAATCCCGATTCGACGATCTATTGCGATGTGGCAGATGTCGACCTTCGATCAACGAGTCACGAGTGAATCATCCAACAGAGGAAGCAGGCCGCACCCCGACCAAGGGAGATTGCGCCATCCAGTCTTGCGCCGTGTTAATCAGGTGCCGGGGTCCGTCAAGGAAAACGGTCTTTTCCTCGGTCGCATCCCGAACCGACAAATCCCCCAGCCATAGCGCAATCAGGGTTGCGAGCGTTGCCGTGAGGTAAACATCGACTTCGTGGCCGGGGTCTGTGGGGCACAGGTCGACGGCATCGCCATTTGCAACTACCCACCATGTATTGAGATCGGTCCGGTCAGAAATCTGCACAAGGATCACAGTTTCCCCGTCCGGCAAGCCTTCGGTGTTCAGCGTGCGGTGAAAATCCCACATAAACCCGCCGACATCGCAATCCTGCGCCGCAATGCTGCGTTTGCGCCACCGCATGCCCCAGATGGCCATGTTTTCGACAATGGGTCCAAGTTCCCGGCCCGAATGCGTAAGATTGTATTCCGTTGCCTGCCCGGTCGGCGCAGCCTTTCGAACAATGATTTCGGCTGCTTCCAGCGTCTTGAGCCGCTTGCTCAGGATCGAGGGCGAGATGCGCGGGATCGCTTTTTGAAAGCCGCTGAACCGCGTGGTGCCCAGAAACATCTCGCGCAGCAACAACAGGGTCCATTTGTCCCCCAGTATTTCTGCAGACGCCATCGCCGGACACAAGCTGCCCGATGTGTTGGTCTTTCTGGTCTCCATCGGTCGAGTGTACCGCGCTCGAGGGCGTTGTGGCCACTACGGATTCTGTAGCGGTTTGATACGGAATGAGAAGTGTCTATCCCCGCACGACGCGCGCAGCCTATGGCCAATCCCGATTTTCCGGGCGATTTCTTACTAAATGGAGCCAGTCATGGGCCGCTCGATCATATTCATCTACGGAATCGTCGCCTACGTCGTCTTTCTGGGAACGTTCCTCTATTCAATCGGCTTTGTTGGTGATCTGGGTGTGCCGAAATCAATCGAGTCGGGCATGCCGCGCGCCGTGGGCCTATCTATTGCGGTCGATCTGGCGCTGCTGTCACTGTTTGCATTGCAGCACAGCATCATGGCCCGCCCAACCTTCAAACGGGTTTGGACAAGGCTCATTCCCAAGGCCGCCGAACGGAGCACCTATATTCTGATGACATGCGTTGCCCTGATCGCGATCTTCGTGTTCTGGCAACCGCTGCCGATGCCTGTCTGGGACTTGCGCGGCACCTTCGCCGGGTTCGTGCTGACGGGACTCTTCTGGGCCGGTTGGCTCACCGTACTGGCCTCCACGTTCATGATCGATCATTTCGATCTGTTCGGCCTGAAACAGATCTACGCGAACCTGAAGACACGCCAGGCAACGCAGCCGGGCTTCATCAAGGTCGGTCTGTACAGACTGGTGCGCCATCCCATCATGACCGGCTTTCTGATCGCCTTTTGGGCCGCGCCCATCATGACGGTCGGGCATCTTCTGTTTGCAGTGGTGACGACCGGCTACATCGTCATCGCAGTGTTGCATCTGGAGGAAAAGGATCTGATCGCCGAGATGGGCGATGACTACCTGGCCTATCGGCGCGACGTTCCTGCCTTTGTTCCGATCTTTGGGCGGGGGCAGTAAAATGACATTGGACCCCAAACACCTCGGCCACATCCGATCATTCACGGCAGCTGGAACGCTCAGCGCGCTCGAAAGGCAAAAGCCCCTGCGCACGCGCTATCATAGTTCACCCGACGCAGCGTGGGTGCATGATCACGCACGGACAGTAGATGCAGACGTTCCAGCAAGACACCCAATCCATGCGCATGTTGTCTGCGGCGAAGGTATCCCTTTGGACATGCCCGTATCCGTTCACAAGGCTGTCGGCGGTGAAAGCGATTTCCCATGCCCCGGCGAAATTCTGGCCGCCGCTTTGGCAAGTTGCCTTGATACGGCGATCCGGATGATCGCGAACCTCAAGGGGATTCAGCTTGTGCACTTGGAAGTGCAAGTCAGTTTGGGCGCAGACGTTCGCGGAACGCTGATGACAGGAGACAACGTGCCCGTCGGGTTTCAAACCGCTCACATGAAGGTCGATCTGAAGACAGAAAGTGGGTTGTCAAAGTCGCACCTGCGCTCGCTGCTCGACGCCGCAGAACGCAGCTGCGTCATCCTGCAGACTCTGCGGGCCCCGCCAACCGTGCAGATCGAACGATCTGTCGATGATATCGTCTATCCGGAGGTCCGCTGAAAGCGCGGTGCGCAGCTTTCATTACAGGCCTTCGATCTTGGCCGACAAACGGCGACGATGTCAGCCACACAGGTCTTCGCCTCAATTCAACCCATGTCTGCTTTCGCAAGGAAACGGGTCGCGAAGCATCCCTACAAATCCGCCTGTTTACGTTGGCATCCCGAGCAACGCGCCTACCGCATGTTCTGGCTATGGTGCCATAGATATCGTTCGGCACGCGCGTTTGGGTTTTGGCGGGGCTCGACGGCAGGCTATTGAAAGATAATAGAAAAACGGGACCGAGTCGGAACGGACGACGTTCGGCCCAAACTGAGACTGAGGGCCGTTCTGAGCCCAACCTCGGCCAGGCGGCGCGTCTACGAGGTTCGGTCGATTCCCGCAAACCCCTTTGATAACACGGAAAAATCCGTGCCCGTCAGAGCGGTGTCACGGGTTCGCAATGGGGGAAAATGGCGGAGAGACAGGGATTCGAACCCTGGAGACGGTCACCCGCCTACACACTTTCCAGGCGTGCGCCTTCGACCACTCGGCCACCTCTCCGCAAGGCACCAAAAGGTGCCACTGGGAGGCGCAATATAGCGATCCGCTGGCCGAGCGCAAGGGGGGCTGGGAATTGACGTGATCGTGAGGCGGCGGCGTGTTGCGCGGCGGCGCCCGGAGGCCTATCTAATTTACGAAATCGCGCGGCATTCAGCGCTTTCGCGGCCTTTCGGGAGTTCGTTCCCGCGTGTCTGTGGCGGTTCCAATGGCTGGGGAAATCGCATTGCACCGTGCCCCGGCAAAGCATGCGGTGCCCGGCTGCCCGGTGTTTATAAGCGCGACAGCGCGCGCCGCAGTTTCTAGTATCGATGGCGATTCGGAAGTCCTGCGGAAGGTGCGAGAGATCCAATGATTTCGTTTGTTGTCCGGGTGATCGGTTTGTGGCTGGTGGCGGTGGCGGTCGTCGCCGCGGCCATTGACGGCACGAAATCCATCGCCGCTTCGAAACTGGTTCTGACACCGCTCGGCCAGCACTGGTTCCAGCTGGCACCGGAAAGCCTCAATGCCGCGCAGGCCGGTATCCAGCGCACCGTCAGCCCGCTGCTGTGGGATCCGGTGATCCAGTGGATCCTGCTGCTGCCGACATGGCTGGTCGCCGGCGTGCTGGGGATGCTCCTTGTCTGGCTCGGCTCGCGCGGACGGCGCCGGCGGCGCGTTCGCCTCAGCCGCGTCTGAGGCGCTTCATCCCGGTCTCTATCCGCGCCGCTTTACAGGAGGATCCGATGCTGTCGTTCAATTTCCTGTCTGCCAAGGACACCCTGCCGACCGCCGAGACGGCCTTGCCGGGGCGCGCCGACCCGATCATGACGCCGGGCTTGCACGCGGTCAGCGGCCATCCTCTGGACGGACCCTATCCGGACGGCATGCAACAGGTGCTGGTCGGCATGGGCTGCTTCTGGGGCGCGGAGCGGCTGTTCTGGCAGCGGCGCGGCGTTCATGTGACTGCTGTGGGTTATGCCGGCGGGTTGACCCCCAATCCCACGTATCGGGAAGTCTGTTCCGGTCGAACGGGGCATACGGAGGCCGTGCTGGTGGTCTTCGATCCGCGGACCGTGTCGTTTGAAGAGATCCTGCAGACGTTCTGGGAAGGGCATGACCCGACCCAGGGCATGCGTCAGGGCAACGACCGCGGCACGCAGTACCGCTCGGCCCTCTATTGCGCCGATGCCGGGCAGATGGAGGCCGCGCAGGCCTCTCGCGCGCGGTACGAAGCGGCCCTGAAGGCGGCGGGTCGTGGCGTCGTCACGACCGAGATCGCGCAGATGCCGCCGTTCTACTTCGCCGAAGAGGAGCATCAGCAGTACCTGGCGAAGAATCCTGCCGGCTACTGCGGCCTCGGCGGCACCGGCGTGTCCTGTCCGGTGCCGACCGGCGTGCGCGCGGATGGCCCGGCGTAGCCGGCTGCAGCCAAGAACACCCACGGTGTTTGCTTGACGCGCGCCGTATGGATCGCGCGGCAATGACCGCTCATCATCCTTGAGTTCCAGCCGTTTCCGGACAATTTAACGGCCCGGATGGGCGTTTGTAACCGGGCTGGCCGGGCCGTGAATTGCGGATTTCTGCGGACTTCGTTTGAATCAAATAAGTATTTTAGTTCTTGCGATCAATCGTTCTGATCGTAGCGCTTCGCAAAGGTGAGTGTATTAGATCTTCGTTAAGTAACGTCTGGCAGTGTTACCTCGCCTGTCTTTGTCATGGACGAAGGGGCAGAACGCTTCTGGAGCGGTAACTTGCGGCGCAGCGACAGCATTTTCTTTGCCCTGTTTGTCATGGCGGTCGGCATCGGTCTGACGGCCGTGGCGATGATTCCGCCGGCGCGCGGCGCCGTGGCCATCTTCGTGCCTCCCTGGGCATCCGAAGCCGCTCCCATGACCATTATCGCCAAGGCAAACGGCCGCTTCGTGCGCACCGGCAGTGCCGATTGGGTCTTCCTGGCGACATCTGATGAACCGGGCTTCGCCGGCCGCTTGTATGCCGCGGGCGCCTGGATTGTCGCGAACCCGATCATTGCAGGCGGCTGCGTGGCGGAAAGAGGATAAACGGAATGACCGATAGGGTGGAAATGATGGCAGGCAGCAACAGCCTGGAACAGCTGCGGGGGCAGTTCGCGCGCGCTTTCGTGATCTTCATATGGGCCAATGTTCCGATCGTTCTGGGCGCCGCGATCGTCTTCGGGGGCGTGCCGCCGCTGATCGCGGGACTGTTCGGCGCCGCGCTGGCCGGTGCGACGACCCTCGCCTGGCTGCGCGCCGGGAGTGGTGTGCTGACCCGCCTGGTCTCCTCCGTCTCGATGGCAGCGATGGTATGCCTTCTGGTGTTCTCGCTGAGCACCGGCAGCCTGTCTTCCGCGGGCAGCTTCCAGCTCGACGGGCACATGTATTTCTTCGCAGCCCTGGCAATGATCGCCGGCTGGGTCGACTGGCGTGCCCTAGCCGCCTACACCGCTGTCGTGGCGGTGCATCACCTGGCGTTCAATTTCCTGCTGCCCTACGCCGTCTTCCCCGAAGGCGCGAACTTCCTGCGCGTCGTCGTGCATGCCGTGATCCTGGTGGTGCAGTTCGCCGTTCTGGTGTGGCTGGTCGACAGGCTGGGCAAGGCCTTCGCTGCGTCCGAGCAGACAGGCGGCGCGGCGGAAGTGGCGCGTGCGCAGACGGATGAGTTGCTCCAGGCGGCCGAACAGCGTGGCCGTGACGAGCGCGCTAAGCAGGAGCGTATCGCCGAGCGGATCGTGGCGTTCCGCGGCGAGGTCGAGACGATGCTTGCGGGCATCGGCGGAGCCGCCGAACTGATGCACTCCACCGCCAATGTACTCTCGGGCGTTGCCGACAGCACCCAGAGCCGCGCAAGCGACACGGCGGTGATCTCCGAACAGGCGTCCACCAATGTCCAGACGGTGGCGAGCGCGGCGGAGGAACTCTCCGCATCGATCAGCGAGATCGCCCGGCAGGTGGCGCAGACGACGCAGATCGTCAACAAGGCGACCGCCGGCGCGCGCTCGTCCAACCAGAAGGTCGCGGGCCTCGCCGACGGTGCCAACAAGATCGGCGAAGTGATCGGCCTGATCCAGGACATTGCCGAACAGACCAACCTGCTGGCGCTGAACGCCACCATCGAGGCGGCGCGGGCCGGCGAGATGGGCAAGGGGTTCGCCGTCGTGGCGGCCGAGGTTAAGGAACTGGCGACCCAGACATCGAAGGCAACCGAGGAGATCGGTGCCCAGGTGGCCGCGATCCAGGCGTCGACCACCGACGCCGTGGAGGCGATCGGCGCGATCACCGAGACCATGGACGAGGTCAACAAGTACACCGCCGCGATTGCCGCCGCCGTCGAGCAGCAGGGTGCGGCAACGAGCGACATCTCGCGCAACGTGGCAGAGGCCGCGGACGGCACCGGCCAGGTGGCCGCGAATGTCTCCGGGCTCCAGTCCGCGGTGGGCGAGACCACCGAATCGGCCGCGAACGTGCAGACGGCTGCATCGGACGTGTCCAAGCAGGCCCAGGCGCTCAACGCCGCCGTCGAGGCCTTCCTCAAGGACGTCGCCGCCTGATTGTCCGCGATCCGCGGAATGCGATTGAACGGCCGGGCACGCACGCCCGGCCGTTTTCGTTTCGGCGTTTGGAAACGGCAAAAGATGCGTCTGCGAGGGATGCGACGGCGCCGATCGATGCCTATATTGGTCGGGTGATGAACATGACCACGCCGCTCCCGGACCTGCACCGTCGCCGCAAGCTTGAGAACACGCTGCACACCTGGCTTCTTGCTGGTGGCAGCCTGATATTGCTGGCCGTCTGCGCCTGGGCGCTTGCCGGGCCGGGCGGGATAATCTGGGTGGCGATCGGCGGCAGCCTGAGCCTGTATCTTGCCACGCACATGTCGCCCAAGGTGGTGCTGCGGCTGTACCGCGCCCGGCCGCTGCCCGAGGACGTGTTCGTTGATGGTCACCGCATCGTCAACATCCTGGCGCGCCGTGCGGCCCTGCCGGTCGTGCCCGAACTTTACGTGGTGCCGAGCCGGATGATGAACGCCTTTGCCGTGGGCAATCGCGATGACTCGGTCATCTGCATCACCGACGGGCTGCTGCGCGGCCTCACGTTGCGCGAATTCGCCGGCGTCATGGCGCATGAAATGAGCCATATCGCCAACGGGGACATTCGTGTCATGGCGCTCGCCGACGTGGTGTCGCGCATGACCAGCGCCATGTCGACGCTGGGCATTCTTCTGGTGCTGTTTCACCTGCCGGCCCTGGTCCAGGGCACCGGCGTGCCGTGGCTCGGCATCGGCCTGCTGATGGTGGCGCCGTCGATCGGCGGGTTGCTGCAGTTGGCCCTGTCGCGAACCCGCGAGTACAACGCGGATCTCGATGCCGTGACGCTGACCGGCGATCCGAAGGGGCTGGCCAGCGCACTGACGAAGCTCGAGTGCGCCGAGGGGCGCATGTGGGAAGCGATGGCACTGCCCGGCGGGCGGCTGCCCGATCCGTCGCTGTTGCGCACCCATCCCCGGACCGAGGAGCGCGTGCGACGGATCATGGAGATGGCGCCGCGCGGCGAGCTCTCGGCACCGCTGGAGGGCGGCGTGCCCCGCGTCGGCCGGTCGATCGTGCCCAGCCTGGGCAAGCCGCGCTTCCGCGCCCGCGGCATGGGATTATGGTACTGACGCATCTGGTATACCAGCCGTTGCGGCCCGCGCGTCTCTGCGTTACATCAGGTGCGTGACCACCGTCGTTTCGAGGCTTCAAGGAAATTCCGTGAGCTTGAGTCCGCTCGCCGCAGGGACCGTATTGCTGGTCGACGTGTTGTCCGGCGAGGATGCCCTGCTGTTCGAGACGCCGCGCGCGATCATCACCACGCATGATCCGGCCGAGGTGCCCGCGGCGCTGGCGCGCATAGAAGCACTGTCGGCCGAGGGGCTGCATCTCGCGGGCTATTGCGCCTACGAGATGGGCCATGTCTTCGAGGACAAGCTGCGGCCGCGCCTGCCTGCCCGGCTTGATGGGTCTCCGCTGCTGTGGTTCGGCGTCTATGACGCGCCGCAGGCGATGTCGCTCGCACAGGCCCGGCGCTGGCTCGAGAGCGTCTCGGGCGGTGCGACCGGGCACGTGCACCGGCTGGCATTCGAGATGGACCGCGCGGCCTATCGCAGCGCCTTTGATCAGGTGCGGCGGCACCTGGCATGCGGCGACATCTATCAGGTCAATCTGACGCTCCGCGCCCGCTTCACCCATTCCGGCAGCGCGGCGGGGCTGTTTCACGATCTGCTGCGCCGCCAGCCGGTCAGCTATGCGGCGCTGATCGCGACGGAGGCCGCGACCATCCTGTCGCTGTCACCGGAGCTGTTTCTGGAGCGCGCCGGCGATCAGCTCACCACCAGGCCGATGAAGGGCACCGCGCCGCGCGGAGTGACCGCGGAAGCGGACGCGGAGATTGCCCGCTGGCTGGCCTCCGACGTCAAGTCGCAGGCGGAAAACCTGATGATCGTCGATCTCATGCGCAACGATCTGTCGCGCATCAGCCGGGCCGGCAGCGTGCGGATCTCCGGAAAATTCGAGGTCGAGCGCTACCGCAGCCTGCACCAGATGGTCACCACGGTGCGCGGGCAGCTCAACCCGGAAACCGGGTTCGCCGATGTGTTCGCGGCGCTCTATCCCTGCGGGTCGATCACCGGAGCGCCAAAGCTGAGCGCCCAGACCATCATCGACGACCTGGAGGTCAGTCCGCGCGGTGTCTATACCGGCGCCATCGGTCACGTCCGCCCGGGCGGCGAATTCCGCTTCAACGTCGCGATCCGCACTCTGACGCTGCGCCCCGACGGTACCGGCGAGATCGGCACCGGCTCGGGCGTGGTGTTCGATTCCGACGCCGACGCGGAATACGAGGAATGCCACCTCAAGCTTGCGTTTCTCACCGATGAGGATCCGCCGTTCGGGCTCATCGAGACGATGAATTTTGATCCGGCGCACGGCTACCTGCTGCACGCGCGCCATATGGCCCGCTTGCAGCGGTCGGCGGCGTATTTCGGATTTCGTTGCCCGCTTCCGGCGATCGAGGCGGCGCTAGCTGCGCGGGCGGAGATGTTTGAGGGGCCGCGCCGGGTGCGGCTGGAGCTGGCGGAAACAGGGACCTTCGAGATCACCGATGTGGCGCTTCAGCCCAGCAGCGACCGTCCGTGGCGGCTGGCGATCTCGCCCGTCCGGATGGATGCGGGAAACCGGTTCCTGTTTCACAAGACGACGCGCCGCGCCCACTATGACGACGAGCG
>JBFHII010000078.1:0-9275 GCA_041596535.1 Breoghania sp.
ATGACCGAGGCACGCCTGACTGACGCGTGTCCGCGCCGGGATCTTCTCGCGAAGATCACGCAAAGACAAGAAAGATCGCCATGAATATCCGCTCACTCTGCCTCGCCATTCTCTACTTCGGGGACGCAACGGGATACGAGATCAAGAAGCAGTCGACCGAGGGCACCTTCAGCTATTTCGTCGACGCCAGCTTCGGCTCGATCTATCCGGCGCTGGCGCGGCTGGAAGCGGACGGCATGGTCACCGCCCGGCGGGAGACCAAGCAGGGCAAGCCGGCGCGCAAGGTCTATTCGATCACCGCGTCCGGCCGCGAGGAATTCATGAAGGCGCTGCAAGAACCGCAGTCGCCGGACCTGTTCCGCTCGCAATTCCTGTTGCTCGCCGCCTGCGCGGAACTCGTCACGCCGGAGCGCATCCGGGCAGCCATGGACCTTCATGTCGAACAGATCGAGCAGGAATTGAGCAAACTGAATGGCGTCATTTCGGCGTGCAACTCCGAAGGCGTCCGCTGGGCCGCCGAATTCGGCATCCATTGCATGACCCAGAAGCGCGCCTATGTGGATGCGAACCGCGACCGGCTGGTGGCGATTTCGGCAAATGCACAGGCCGAACGGGAAGCCGCCATGAGCGCGCCGCCTGAAGCCGCAGAATAGCCAAACAGACATAGCCGCCGGCACGGACCGCGGCGTGGGAGCCTCCCATGAGGA
Source organism: Breoghania sp. (assembly GCA_041596535.1). GTDB lineage: Bacteria > Pseudomonadota > Alphaproteobacteria > Rhizobiales > Stappiaceae > Breoghania. The sequence goes on from JBFHII010000078.1 coordinate 708, forward strand.
TCAAGATCCGCTTTTCCTATCTGCTGGCTGTCTGGATGACGGCGGCTGTCGCCGGCTGGATGGCGACCGGAGACATCATTGTCGGGGGCCGCGCGGATGCGGAGGGCGGCGCCGAGCCGCCTGCCGTGCGCAACGGGGCCGACGAAAAGCCGTTCCGCGTCCGGGTTTCCACATTCGAGGCGCAAACCCGCCGGGCGACGCTTGAGATCCGCGGCCGCACGGAAGCCGACGCCAAGGTCGAGGTGCGTACAGAGACCAGCGGCAAGGTCGCAGAACGCCATGTGCGCGAAGGCTCCCGCGTTGAAACCGGTGATCTGCTGTGCCGCATCGACACGGGTGCCCGCGAAGCCAAGGTTCTGGAATCCAAGGCCCGCCTGGCGCAGGCGAAACTCGACTACGACGCGGCAACGCAATTGAGCAGCAAGGGCTATGCGACGGAGACCCGCGTGGCGGCGCTGAAGGCGGCGCTGGATGCGGCGACGGCCGGCCTGCACGAGGCGGAAATCGAGCTGGAACGCACCGAGGTGCGCGCGCCCATCGCCGGCGTCGTCGAAAGCAAGATGGCCGAGGTCGGCAGCATGCTGTCGGCGGGCCAGATCTGCGCAACGCTCGTCAACGCCGACCCGCTGCTGACCATCGGCCAGGTGTCCGAAGCGGATATTTCCAAACTGACACCCGGTCTCGAGGCACAGGTGTCGCTGGTGACGGGCGAAACGGTGACGGGCACCATCCGCTACATTTCGCCCACGGCGGATCCGGAAACCCGCACGTTCCGCATCGAGATCGAGATCAGCAATCCCGACGGACACCTGCGCGACGGCGTGACGGCGTTTGCAAGCGTGGCGCTGGACTCGCTTCAGGCCCATTTCATGTCGCCCGGTATCCTGACGCTCAATGACGCCGGCGAAATCGGCGTACGCGCGGTCGACGGCGACAATCGCGTCTACTTTCACCCGACGCGCATTCTCGGCGCCGAGCGCGACGGCGTCTGGGTCGGTGGATTGCCCGAACGCGTCCGGATCATCACCGTGGGCCAGGATTACGTCCGCGACGGGCAGACCGTCGAAGCGGTGGACATGGCCGCGGCTTCCGGGGAGGCGCAGTCATGATCGGTGCGCTTGAATCCATCCTGAGGCGGCCGCGCACGGTCCTCACCATGATGATGGTGATGCTGGCGGCGGGCGCGCTCGCCTATGTCTCGATCCCCAAGGAAGCCAATCCGGACATCGACGTGCCGGTGTTCTACGTGTCGATCTCGCAGCAGGGAATTTCGCCCGAGGACGCGGAACGGCTGCTGGTGCGGCCGATGGAAACGGCGCTGCGCAGCCTGGACGGCCTGAAGGAACTGACCGCGGTGGCCTCCGAGGGCCATGCGGCGGTGATCCTCGAATTCTCCATCGACTTCGACAAGGACGCTGCCCTCGCGGACGTCCGCGACAAGGTGGACGAGGCCAAGGCCGAACTGCCCCAGGATGCCGATGAGCCGACGATCACGGAAACCAATTTCTCGCTGCTGCCGACCATCATCGTGACGCTGTCGGGCACGGTTCCCGAGCGCACATTGTATCGGCATGCGCGCAAGCTGAAGGACGAAATCGAGACCATCACGACCGTGCGCGAGGCGGCGCTGTCCGGTCACCGCGAGGAGCAGCTCGAAGTTGTCATCGACGGCATGAAGCTGGAGTCATACGACATCACGCAGGGCGAATTGCTGGCATCCCTGTCGCAGAACAACCAGCTTGTTCCGGCCGGGTTCCTGGACAGCGGCAAGGGCCGCTTCAACGTCAAGGTGCCGGGACTCGTCGAAAGCCGCGAGGACATCTATTCGCTGCCGATCAAGCAGAACGCGGAAGGCGTGGTGACGCTTGGCGACGTGGCCGAGATCCGGCGCACCTTCAAGGACCCGACAAGCTACACCCGCGTCAACGGCCAGCCCGCCATCGCCGTTTCAGTGACCAAGCGCATCGGCGAGAACATCATCGAGAACAACCAGGCGGTGCGCGAGATCGTCGGTCAGGCCACGAAGGACTGGCCCGACGCGATCCGCATAAACTTCCTGCTCGACCAGTCCGATTTCATCAACGAGATCCAGGGCTCCCTGCAGTCCTCGATCCTCACCGCGATCTTCCTGGTGATGATCGTCGTGGTGGCGGCGCTCGGCCTGCGCTCGGCGCTGCTGATCGGCCTGGCGATCCCGACCTCCTTCATGGTCGGCTTTCTGATCCTCGGCGGCATCGGTATGACGGTGAACATGATGGTCATGTTCGGCCTTGTGCTTACCGTCGGCATGCTGGTGGACGGCGCCATCGTCATCGTCGAATACGCCGACCGCAAGGTGGCCGAAGGCATGGCGCGGCGCGAGGCGTATATCCGCGCGGCCAAGCTGATGTTTTGGCCGATCGTTTCCTCCACCGCGACGACGCTGGCCGCCTTCCTGCCCATGCTGCTGTGGCCGGGCGTCTCCGGCGAGTTCATGAGCTATCTGCCGATCATGGTGATCATCGTGCTCTCGGCCTCGCTGATCACCGCCATGATCTTCCTGCCGGTAACCGGCGGCTTCCTCGGCCGGGGCAAGGCCAGCCCGGAAGAGGCCGCCAACGCCAAGCGGCTGGCGGGCGAAGCGCATTTCGACGTCACCCAGGTGAGCGGCTTCACCGGTGTCTACGTTCGGCTCCTGAAGATGCTGGCGGGCAATCCGTTGGGCAATATCGCGCTGCTCGCGGTCGTCGTCGGCGGCTGCTTCTCGATCTTCGTTGCCTTCAAGGACAGCGCCGCGGGCGTGGAATTCTTTGTCGACGAGGAACCCGACCAGACCATCGTGCTCGTCTCCGGCCGGGGCAACTTCTCCTCTGCGGAAGCCCGCGACCTGGTCGGCGAGGTCGAGCGCGAGGTGCTGCAGATCCCGGGCGTCGACAATGTGGTCATGACCGCCTATGCCTCCGGTGGCTCCAGCGGCGGCGGACCGCAGCTCGGAGGCGTGCAGGACAAACCCGCCGACGTGATCGGCGAGTTGAACGTGGAGCTGACCGACTACTGCTGCCGCCGCAAGGCGGTGGACATCTTCGCCGAGATCCGCGAGCGCACGGCGCCGCTCGCAGGCATCAAGGTGGAGGTTCGCAAGGTCGAGGGCGGCCCGCCGACCGGCAAGGACGTGCGGCTGGAGATCAAGTCGACCGACTATGACGTGCTGCGCGAAACCGTCGGCAAGGTCCGCGCCCACGTGGAGACCATGGAGGGCCTGCGCGACCGCGAGGACGACCGTCCCCTGCCCGGCATCGAGTGGCAGATCACCATCGACCGTGAACAGGCGGGCCGCTATCAGGCCGGCATCAGTGCCGTGGGCTCCATGGTGCAGCTTGTGACCAACGGCGTGCTGATCGGAAAGTACCGCCCCGACGATTCCGACGACGAGGTCGATATCCGCGTCCGCCTGCCGGAGTCCGAGCGCACGCTCGACCGCTTCGACACGTTGCGCCTGCGCACGCCGACGGGACTTGTGCCGATCGCCAATTTCGTCGATCGCAAGCCGCAGCCGAAAGTGTCCTCCATCACCCGCAAGGACGGTCTCTACGCCATGAGCGTGAAGGCCAACGTCCTGCAGGAAGAAGGCATCCTGCCCGACGACAAGGTGAAGGAACTGCAGGCATGGCTCGACACCCAGACCTGGCCGGAACAGGTCTCGATGCGATTCCGCGGCGCGGATGAGGAGCAGAAGGAAGCCGGCGAGTTCCTCGGCAAGGCCGCCATGGCCGCGCTGTTCCTGATGTTCATCATCCTGGTCACGCAGTTCAACAGCTTCTACCAGAGCTTCCTGACACTCTCGACGGTGATCATGTCGATCTTCGGCGTGCTGATCGGCCTGATCCTGACCGGTCAGAAGTTTTCCATCATCATGACCGGCACCGGCGTCGTTGCCCTGGCGGGTATCGTGGTGAACAACGCGATCGTCCTGATCGACACCTACAACCGCTTCCGCGATGACGGCATCGAGCCGCTGGAAGCCGTGCTGAAGACATCGGCGCAGCGGATCCGACCGATCCTGCTGACCACGATCACGACGATCGCCGGGCTCATTCCCATGGCGACGCAGGTGAATCTTGATTTCTTCAACCGCGTGGCGTCGGTCGGCGGTATCACGTCGATGTGGTGGGTTCAGCTGTCCACGGCCGTCATTGCCGGACTGGCCTTCTCGACCTTGCTGACGCTGGTGGTGATCCCGACCATGCTGGCCATGCCGTCGGTGTGGGCGAAGACGTTCCGCTCGTGGTTCGCGCGCAAGCCCGTGGCAGACAACGTCGAACCGGTGCCGCATGCTCCGGCGACCGCATCCGCCGCGGTCATCGCGCTGCCAGCCAAGCAGAAGACACCGCCGCGCGGCCTGCCTGAGGCGGCGGAATAGACGCGCACGGACCGCACAGCGAAGCGAGAGGCGCGAACCGCGCCGCGTCGTCCCGACCGGTCTTCCGGTTGCTGCGGGTTCAGGTCTTGTCGGGCGTCTGGTCGCCGTCCGGCGCATCCCCTGACGCGGCGCCCCCCGACGCCTTCACCGCAAGGCTCGCCTCATCGGCATCGTGGTTCTGCCGCCAGGTACGGCTGGCGAAGGGGATCGACGCCAGATACGCCAGCGATGCGGCGGTCAGCACCTCGAAGGGATAGCTTACGCCCAGCGCCACGAGCAGCACCGCCACCACGAAGACCGGCAACACCAGGTCGCGTCGCACGCGCGTGCCGATCCGCTTGCCGGAGTAGGTCGGCAACCGGCTGACGATCAGAAACGCGATCACGAACAAATAGACAATGATCGGCGGCGCCAATTCGGTCCAGCGGTCCAGAAGCCCCAGAAGATCCAGATACACCGGCAGCAGCACCGTGAGCGCACCGGCCGGCGCCGGCATGCCGACGAAATAGTTGGCCTGCCAGGTGGGTTTGTCCGGCTCATCGAGCGCCACGTTGAACCGCGCGAGACGAAGTGCCACGGAAATCGAGAAAACCAGCACGGCGATCCAGCCGAGCGATTTGAGCTCGCTGAGAATCCACGTGTAGAGAATGATGGCCGGCGCGACGCCGAAATTGACGAAATCCGCCAGGCTGTCCAATTCGGCACCGAACCGCGAGGTGGAGCGCAGCAGCCGTGCCACCCGCCCGTCAATCGCATCCAGCAGCGCGGCCAGCACGATCGCACCGATGGCCCAGTCCCAGCGGGTCTCCAGGGCCATGCGGATGGCGGTCAGGCCGGAGCACAATGCCAGCAGTGTCACCAGATTGGGCAGGATCATGCGCAACGGCACGCGCTGGAAACGCGGCCGGCGCTTGCGGCTGTTGCGCTTGTCTCGGGCGCTGGGACCGGGTTCGAACGGCGCAAACGGGGTGCTCACGGTGACGGGACTCCTCAGGCGACGCGGGTCATCGGCGCGGATCCGGCCGGCGCGCCAAGATCGGCGAGTACGGTTTCGCCCGCCACCATGGTCTGGCCGATCGCAACCTTGGGCGCGGTGCCATACGGCAGATAGACGTCGAGCCGCGAACCGAAGCGGATCAATCCGAAGCGGTCACCCGCGCTGATCGTCTCGCCCTCGCCGACGAAACAGACGATGCGGCGTGCCACCAGGCCCGCGATCTGAACGACACCGACGGCCCCACGCGGCGTGTCCAGGACAAGGCCGTTGCGCTCGTTGTGCTCGCTCGCCTTGTCCAGTTCCGCGTTGAGGAATTTTCCAGGCGTATAGGCGATCTGGCGGATTACGCCCGACACCGGCGCGCGGTTCACGTGACAGTTGAACACGTTCATGAAGATGCAGACACGGGTCATCGGCTCGGTGCCGAGATCGAGCTCCAGCGGCGGTTTCGCCGGCCCGACCATGCACACGGTGCCATCGGCCGGGCTGATCACCAGCCCCTCGCCGATCGGCGTGACCCGAGGCGGATCGCGAAAGAAGTAGCACACCCAGCCGGTGGCGATCAGGCCGATCCAGAACAGTGGATCCCAGAACCAGCCGAGCAGAATGGTCAGGAAGCCGGCGATGGCGATGAACGGCCAGCCTTCACGGTGAATGGGCACAAGCGTGCGCGAAAACGTATCGATCAGCGACATGGTGCCTTCATCTCTCGAGGTTCACCGCGCGTCGGCGCGCGGCACACTATCGGCGGCCATCTTTGCACCATCGGAGGCGCAAAGATCAATCGCCAATAGCATTTGAGCCGCAATGCGCCGTGTCCGGCTATTCGCTCGCCTCCGCCGCGTCCGCTTTGGCGCCACGGCGAACGACACCGATCGCGTCGGCCTCCTGGACCGCGCGCAGACGCTCTTCGGCATCCGCCGCCTCGCGCTGGCGCTCCCACATGGAGGCATACAGACCGCCGAGTTCCAGCAGTTCGGCATGTTTGCCGCGTTCGACGATGTGGCCCTCGTCGAGCACCAGGATGGTATCGGCATCGACCACGGTCGACAGCCGGTGCGCGATGACCAGCGTCGTGCGGTTCCGCGAGACCTGATCCAGCGCCGACTGGATTTCCCGCTCGGTGTGGGTGTCCAGCGCCGAGGTGGCCTCGTCGAGAATCAGGATCGGCGGCGCCTTCAGGATCGTGCGGGCAATCGCCACGCGCTGCTTCTCACCGCCCGACAGCTTCAGCCCGCGCTCGCCGACCTCGGCATTGTAGCCCTGCGGCAGCTTCTCGATGAAACCGGCGATCTGCGCCAGCTGTGCCGCTTCCTTGACTTCCTCCGCCGTCGCGGAGGGCCGGCCATAGCGGATGTTGTAGAGCACCGTGTCGTTGAACAGCACCGTGTCCTGCGGCACCATGCCGATGTTGGCGCGCAATGACACCTGGGTGACCTTGGAGATGTCCTGGCCATCGATGGTGATCGCGCCGCCACTGACGTCATAGAAGCGGAACAGCAGCCGCGAAATCGTCGACTTGCCGGCGCCCGATGGTCCCACGATGGCCACCGTGTCACCGGCCGGCACCTCGAAGGACACACCCTTGAGGATCGGGCGCTCCGGATCGTAGTTGAAGCGCACGTCGTCAAAGCGAAGGGATCCGCCCTCCACATGAAGCGGCTTGGCGTCCGGGGCGTCGACGATTTCCGCGTCCACGTCCAGCAGGTTGAACATGTCCTCCATGTCGGCCAGCCCCTGGCGCAGCTCTCGGTAGACGAAACCGATGAAGTTCAGAGGGATCGACAGCTGCATCAGCAGCGCATTGATCATGATGAAGTCGCCGATCGTCTGGGTGCCCGCCTGCACCGCCATCGCCGACATCGCCATGCACGCCACAAGACCGACGGTGAAGATCGCCGTCTGGCCCATGTTGAGCCACGCAAGCGACGTCCAGGTCTTGATCGCCGCGTCCTCGTATTTCTCCATCGACCGGTCGTAGCGCGCCGCTTCCATGCGCTCGTTGTTGAAGTATTTCACCGTCTCGAAGTTCAAAAGGCTGTCGATGGCCTTGGAATTCGCATCCGTGTCGGAATTGTTCATGTCCCGGCGGATGTTGATGCGCCAGTTCGACGCCCGCACCGTGAACCAGGTGTAGAGCCACACGGTGACCGCAATGACACCGACGTAGGACCAGTCGAACTGGTAGCCGATGACGGCCGCCATGAGCCCGAATTCGATCACCGTCGGAATGGAGTTCAGGATGGTGAAGCGGACGATGGTCTCGATGCCCTTGACGCCGCGCTCGATGACGCGCGACAGGCCGCCCGTGCGCCGGCGCAGGTGGAAGCGCAGCGACAGTTCATGCATGTGAACGAAGGTGCGGAACGCCAATTGCCGCACCGCGTGCTGGCCCACGCGGGCAAACAGCGCGTCGCGCAACTGGTTGAAAGCCATCATCAGCAGCCGGCCGATGCCATAGGCAATCACCAGCATCACCGGTGTCACGAGAAACGCCGGCAGACCGAGACCGTTGTCGGCTTCCGGCTTCACCAGCGCGTCCGTCGCCCACTTGTAGCTGTAGGGCACCAGAACGGTGACGATCTTGCCCACGACCATGGCGATGATCGCCAGCACAACGCGGAATTTGAGATCCCGGCGGTCCTGCGGCCATATGTAGGGCCACAGATTGCGAATGGTCGCAAAGGTCGATCCGCGGTCGACGGTCGACTGCTGTGCGCTGGCATTCCCTGCGGCGCTCATGGGCGGCTCTCCCCGTCACCGGCATCGTTGCGGCAGACCTCGGCGGCGGCAACGCATTGATCGGCCGAGTGCGCCAGATCGGCAAACAGGGACGCGGAGGACTGCGCCAGGGCAGCAATGGTGTCCGCGTCGATGCAGTAGCACGACCGGCGGCCCTCGATCTCGCCGGTGATCAGGCCGGCGTCGCGCAGGATCTGCAGATGCTGGGAGACGGTGGACTGGGCCAGCGGCAGGGCTTTGACGATCTCACCGCAGCAGGCGCGCTGACGCGGCCGAATGGCGCGCAGGATCGCAAGGCGTGCGGGATGCGCCAGCGCCTTGAATACCGCCGCCAGCCGCTCATCATCAAGCGCGGCGGGCGCGCCGGCAAGCAGGCCAAGGGCGGGCGTTTCGCGATCCGGCAGGCGGGACGCCGCCGGAGCATCCGGAG
>JBFHII010000079.1:0-9081 GCA_041596535.1 Breoghania sp.
AATCGCCCCCAGTACCGGTTGACCGGCAACCAGAAAACCGAGCAGCACAAGCGCCGCGATGAACACGGAGCGGAACGCCACCGCCTTGCGCCGCTTGGCCTCGATCGAAGCGGTGACGGCAAGAAACACGGGCACAGAGCCGACAGGATCGATCACCGCAAAAATCGTGGCGAATTGCTCCACCAGCAAGGAAGTATTCAGATCAGAGAACATCGGCATGGCCTCAGCGAACAAAATGAATATTTACTCAGTGGAACATACCCAAAACGGAACTAAGCCACGTGCGCTCAATCCTGCGCGCCTGTGCTCGAAATCACGTTACCGTATGAAGGCTCCCAAGTATCAAAAAGGCCGCGATCCGATTTGGATCGCGGCTTGCGTAGGATCTGAATGGTGAACGACCGGGAGGCCATTCACGGGGGGGGAGGAAAATTCAGTGTACTGTTGAGGCCGCCTTCAGGCGCTCCAGTTCATCTTTCAGTTGAAGCTTCGTCCGTTTGAGTTTCGCAATCTCCAGTGTGTCGGTACTTGGGTGCGCCAGTGCCTTTTCAATTTGACGGTCGAGGTCGGCGTGTCGGCGCTCAAGCTGCAACAGATGCGACTGCAAGGACATGAATAAAGCCTCCTATCTAGTACGACTTTGACAACAGGAGTGTGACATAAGGTGCATCATGTGTCGAACGTAGAAGCGCTGAAAACGTGCTCCCGTGCGGCATGCAGGGGTTAAAAACAAAGCATCCCTACAGGAGTGTAAACGCCGCTGGAACGACCCTGACGGCGACTGGCCAGCCGACCATCATGAAAACATTGCGCTTTCGCCGAGGTAACCTGGAAGCACCGGTTTGTAACGTTCCACCGAGGCCGCGCGCACGTTTGAATACCTACGTAGTGATACGAAGCCCGCGACGTTTCGGCGCGGCGCGGCGAGCGCCGGACATGAACGGGACCGGATTGCGGCGGCGACGCGCTTTCACGCTGTCTCGACCTTTCCGTTACCGCCAAGATGTTCTAATAGAAATGCCGTTGCAATTGCCCCTGTGCCGGAGCGGGAACCGGCGGACCGCGTTCGTATGACGCGCGGCCCCGCACAGCGAACCGCCTGGCGGAACAAGTGGAACAGTGCCGGATGCAAGTCCCGGAATACGGCGTATGACCGAAGACATGGAACAGGCCCTGCGGGCCGAACTGTCGGAGCTGCGCCAGGAGCACCGCGACCTCGACGCCGCCATTGCCGCCATGGCGGAGAGTGGCAAGGCCGATGTCATCCAGTTGCAGCGTCTGAAGAAAAAGAAGCTGAAGATTCGCGACCGAATCACCCTCATCGAGGACAATCTGCTGCCCGACATCATTGCCTGATTTCGGATCATCCTCCTAGGCGCGTGCGGGACACGGGCCCGCACCGGGCGCGCGGCGCCAATAGGCTACGGCGGATCAGTCTTCGCGGGTTGCCTTGACCCGGTACATGTCCCTGTCGGCACGATCCAGAACCGCATCCACGTCATCGCCGTCCAGCAGCCGTGTCACACCGATACTCGCAGACGCCGTGATTTTCCGGCCCTCGAACTCCATCGGCGAATTCGCCAGTGCCTCGACAACACGAGCCGCTGTCTCCCGCGAGTTTTCCTCGTCCGCCTTCCACAAAAGGGCGACGAATTCATCGCCACCGATACGCCCGACCACGTCCGAGCTTCGCAGGGTCGCCCGGATTACGCCCGCCACGTGGCGCAGCATCTGGTCGCCGCAGGCATGGCCGTAGGTATCGTTGACCGTCTTGAAGGCATTCATGTCGATGTAGATCAGGCCGACGGAAGAGTTGTAGCGCCGCACGAAATCGAGTGTGCGCTCGACCACCCTCTGAAAGCCGCGCCGGTTCAGCAAACCGGTGAGCGAGTCCCGGATCGCTTCCCGGCGCAGTTCACGAATCTGGAGGTTCTGCTCGGCAAGCCTGTCATTCAGCCGCGCGATCTCGTCCTGCAGCCCTTCGACATAGTCCCGGGCCTCCAGGGACAAGCTGGAAAGATCGAGCGACGGCCGGATGGATACATCATTTTTCGAACTGGCCGTGGTCAAGAGATTCGTCCCCCGTACGCCGGCCCGCCATTCACTGCCGGAACACCGCCCGCCTCCGAAGGCGGACCCATTCAAGCGCTCCGGAGAGACACTCCGCAAACCTGGTGAATTCAGATACATTGCGGCGGCCGCTTGCTTGGCGGCCAATGATTTCTATAATCCGCGCCTCTCCAAGGCAAGACCCGCAAGGACAAGGCATGAGCGATAGCGCGAAACCGGTGGCGATAATCATGGGCAGCCAGAGCGACTGGCCGACGATGAAGAATGCCGCCGACACGCTGACTGCCCTGGGCATCGGTTTCGATGCCCGGATCGTTTCCGCGCACCGCACACCGGACCGCCTCGTGGCCTTCGCCAAGGGCGCAAAGGCGGAAGGCTTTCAGGTGGTGATCGCCGGCGCGGGCGGCGCTGCGCATCTGCCGGGGATGACGGCTGCCATGACGCCCTTGCCGGTTTTCGGCGTCCCCATCGAGTCCAGGACGCTGAAGGGTGAAGACAGCCTGCTGTCAATTGTCCAGATGCCCGCGGGCGTCCCCGTGGGAACGCTGGCCATCGGCCGCGCGGGCGCAATCAACGCTGCGATCCTATCGGCCAGCGTATTGGCCCTCAACGACCCCGCCCTTGCCGACCGGTTGGACGAATGGCGCGCCAATCAGACCGCCCAGGTGAAGGAACGTCCCGAAACCAATGACTGATTCCAGCACCGCGCGGCTCCGCCTCGCACCCGGCGCGACGCTGGGCATTCTCGGCGGCGGCCAGCTCGGCCGCATGCTCGCCCAATCAGCCGCCGAACTCGGCCTGCGCTGCCACGTCTATTGCCCTGACGCGGGAAGTCCCGCCTTCGAGGTGGCCCATGCCCACACCGTCGCGGCCTATGACGACGAGGCCGCGCTGGCACGCTTCGCCGACGTCGTCGACGTGGTGACCTATGAATTCGAGAACGTGCCGGACGCCACCGCCCGTTTCCTCGACGCCCGTGTGCCGGTGCGTCCCGGCGTGCGCCCTCTGACGGTGGCCCAGGACCGGCTGAACGAAAAGCGCTACCTGCAGGAGATCGGCATCCCGATCGCGCCCTATGCGGCCGTTGACGGTCCCGAGGACATTGCCAGGGCGGCGGAAGTCACCGGCCTCCCGGCGATCCTGAAGACCCGTCGCATGGGGTACGATGGCAAGGGCCAGACCCGCATCGAGAGCATCGACGATGCCCTCGCAGCCTGGGAGCGGATCGGCGCGGCGCCCGCCGTGCTGGAAGGCGTCGTCGGATTTGCGCTGGAATGCTCCGTCATTGCCGCACGCGATATCGACGGCAACACGGCTGCCTATGACATCGCCGAGAACGTCCATGAAGACCACATCCTCAAATGGACGCGCGTGCCCTCGTCACTGTCAGAGGAAACGATGGACCGCGCCCGGACACTGGGCATGCAGGTGGCCAGCGGTCTGGACTATGTCGGCGTTCTCGCCGTGGAGCTCTTCGTGGTGCGTGACGGCACCGGCGAGCATCTGGTCGCCAACGAGATCGCGCCGCGGGTGCACAATTCCGGACACTGGACGCAGGACGGCTGCGCGGTCTCGCAATTCGACCAGCACGTGCGCGCCGTCGCCGGCTGGCCACTTGGCGACCCGAAACGGCACAGCGACGTCGAGATGGAAAACCTCATCGGCTTCGACGCCGACGACTGGTATGACGTCTTGTCCGAACCCGGCGCCTGCCTGCATCTCTACGGCAAACGCGAGACGCGGAGCGGCCGCAAGATGGGGCATGTCAACCGGCTGAAATAGGACGCCGCCGCTGCGCCGGGTCGGATCACACCAGCCCGAGCCGCTCGCGCCAGGCGAAACGCCATACCGCGGCCACGGAGACGACGGCAAGACCGAGCGCCAACCCCCACCACAGCCCCGTCCCGCCGACGCCGAAGACAAACGCCAGCAGATAGGCCGACGGCACGCCGATACCCCAATAGCCGATGATGGCCAGCACCATCGGGACGCGGGTGTCCGACAGGCCGCGCAGGATACTGGCGCCGGCGATCTGCGCGCCGTCGAAGATCTGGAACACTCCGGCGACCGCCAGAAAGCTTACACCCGCAGCCAGCACGGCCGGCGTCTTGGGGTTGTCCGCCCTGGTGAAGGCGCCGATCAGAACCTCCGGCAAGAACCAGAACATCAGTGCCGCCAGGCTCATGAAGGCCACGGAGAGAATCAACGCGCTCCATCCGGCGTATCCGATGGCCGCCTTGTCGCGGCGCCCATGCGCCAGGCCGACACGGATCACCGCTGCATGCCCCAGCCCGAGCGGCACCATGAAGGTCAGCGCCGCGCATTGCAGCGCGATCCCGTGGGCTGCGAGCGGCACGGTTCCAATCCACCCCATCATCATGGCGGAGGCGGAAAACAAACCGACCTCGGCGAGGATCGTCAGTGCGATCGGAATTCCCAGCTTCAGGATGGAGAAGAAGACCTGCCAGTCCGACCGCCAGAAGCGGCCGAGAATCGCAAAGCGGCGCAGGCGGCGCTCGCGAAGGACATAGACCATCAGGAACAGGAACACCGCCGTCGCCGTCATCACGGACGCAATGCCGGCGCCCACGAGTTCCAGCCGCGGCGCACCGAAGGCGCCGAATATCAGCACATAATCGAACCCCGCATTGAGCAGCGCGCCGGCGACGGTGGCCCAGAGCACGACCTGGGTCTTTTCCATCACCGTCACGAAATTGCGCAGACCCATGGTCGCCAGAGACGGCGGCAACGACCATTGCAGCACGCGCATATATTCCGCCGCGCGATGCGACACCTCCGGATCCTGTCCGAGCAGAAGCAGGATCGTCTCCGTGTGCCACATGACCACCATCACCGGTGCGGAATAGGCGATCACCACCCACATGCCCATGCGCACGCTGCGCCGCACATCGCGCAGGCGCTTGTCGCCCCGTGCCCGTGCGGCGATCGGCATCACCGCCTGGACGATACCGGAGCCGAACAGCCAGAACAGGATGAACAGGTTGAACGCCAGGACGGAGGCCGCGAGTTCCTCGGTACCGAGCCAGCCGATCATCACCACATCGGTCGTGTTGATGGCCATTTGCGCCAGTTGCGCGCCGACGATCGGCAATCCCAGGACCAGGGTCGCACGAATTTCCTTCGACCAGGCCGCGAGACCAGCAAGCGGACGCGGATTTTCCGTCGAAAGCAGCATGATTGTTCTCCACGGATTGCCGCTCGGATGATCGGCATCCGCAGCAAAGGCGGACCGTATCCGCCGCCGCCTTTCCGGTCCAGCAGTTCCACCACGGATCCGCGCAGGCGAACGTAAGCCGCCCGGCGCGCTGCGGCTGATGTTCACCGCTAGACAGGCAAATCGGCGTCTGATATGGAACCCGCGAAATTTGCGGCCTGCCGCTCCCTTCCGCTACGGGACGGATCGGCAACCACCAGTTCTCGCGGCCTGAATCCAGACAATCTGTGCGGATTAAGGCCGTTCCGACATTCGACAAAACCGATCACATCGGCAACACGGGATACCACGCGTGCAGATTCTCGTTCGCGACAACAACGTCGACCAGGCTCTCAAGGTGCTGAAAAAGAAGCTTCAGCGTGAGGGCGTTTTCCGCGAAATCAAGCTTCGCGACCATTTCGAGAAGCCCTCGGAAAAGAAGGCCCGTGAAAAGGGCGAAGCGGTCCGCCGCGCGCGCAAGATGGCCCGCAAGCTGGCCGAGCGCGAGGGCCTGCTGCCGTCGAAGTCGTCCGCACGCCGCTGATAGTCCGCTTGTCGCTGTAAATATCTGCCCCGGGTGCGCCGCCGTGCCCGGGGTTCTGTGTTTGTGGCTCCCGACATTCGTTCAAGCCGCGGCACCTCCAGGACGCCTCATCGAGTCGCGCCGACCTGGATCTCACGAGCTTTCCGGTGGCGGCGACTTGGGTGTCGGCGGTTTGCGCGGCGCCCGCGGCTTCCGGCCGGTCGCCTTCTTGGATCCCGCGGTCTTCCCCCCAGCTTTCGTCCGTGTCGATGTCTGGGTTGATCTATGGGTCGATGTTTGGGGCGGTTTCTTCAGTGACGCCCCGGACACCTCTGCAGCGCCACCCGGATCTTCGCCCCCTGGGGTTCCCGACATCGATGCGGCACGCGATGCCGGCGGTTCCCCGGCAGGCTCAGGCTCGCGCGACGCGTCGGGCTGTTCGGGCCGGTCTTCGGCAAGCTTGAGGGCACCGCGAAGCGCCATGATATGTGCTCCCGGGGACGCGCGATCACCGCTTGGCGCGATCGTCCAGTAACGGGTATGCGCGAAGTAGCTGTTGCCTGGCGGCGGCACCGCGACATCCTCGATGCCCTCACCGAACACCGGCGCGACCGGTCCGCCGATCAGATCGCCTTCGATGATGTTGCGGCACGGGAAATACAGGTTGGTCCAGCGCACCGGCGCGAAGACCGCCGCGTGGTGGGGAATGGCCATCGGTTCGCCCCGAGGCCCGACCCGCCCATCATAGGTGAATCGGTCAGTCCCCTCGACCGTTTCCTGGAACGGCGGACAGACCGGGAATTCGCGCTGCGCGACCCGGCTTTCGAATTCGTCGAACGTGCGGGCCAGCAACGCATTGCCATGCGCCAGCGGGCTGCCCATGGTGACAAAATCCGACACGCACCACTTGTTGCCGTTGGCCCGCAACTCGTCGAGATAATCGCGCTGCGCCGCGCGGTAGGCCTCGCGGTCCAGCGGACGGGTGTTGGCCAGCGCTTGCAGCCGGTCGAGTGCCTCGCTCGGTCCGCCGCCCTCCATCTGCGTGTTGTACTCCGCCCAGACGTCACGCAGGATATCATAGCCGATGATCGATCCCAGGCTGTGCCCCACGACGATGATCCGGCGATACTCGCCGCATTCGATCAGCTTGCGCAGCAGGGTTGCGCCTTCGTCGCGGATCGCGCGGCGTTGTCCGACGTTGACCGGCGCCGCACTCAGGTAGCGCGCCGCATCGCCGATGATCGGCCCGACGACCTTCGTGTTGAGATAGACCAGAACGGCACCGATCAACACGGTCCAGAACGGGGATAGCCCGAGGAACTTCGAGTCTTCGTCCAGCGAGAGGTCGACAACCAGCAGCGTGATCAGACCGCAGACAACCCACAACGCGATCCAGGCCGCGTAAAGATTGTCGGGAACATCCTGGCGTTTGCGGAACAGCAGCAGCTTCACCCAGGACACGACATGACTGAGCTTGGTGCCCGACATCAGATGCGCCCAGTAGAACTCGAAAAAGTCCGTGCGCACACCCTCGGTATTCCGGTTGGTTGTCATCCGGCGCAGTTCGAGCGCGTCCGACACATAGTCCGGCTTGCACCAAACCTGCGGGCCGCCACCGTAGGGCCTTTGCCGCTCGTCACCGCTCCAAACCGCATCGACGAAGCCACGCAACGTGTCCATGGCCCTTTGTTCGCCCATCCCGTGGATGACGACAACGGCCTGTTTGTCCGGCAAATCACCGTTCTGCTTCCTGCCCGCCATAATCCCCTCCCCGTTCCGCGAAACACGCTATGACGCAAGGGTAGCATACCGTCGGAATTCGGGCATGCGCTGAGCGTCTGACCTGCATCAAAGCGCCCGCAGTGCCGGTGCGTGACACTCGTCCCCGGCGCAAGATTGATGGAGGACAGTGATCCATGAGCAAAAACGTCGTCGTGATCCAGGGTCACCCCGATCCGGATCCCGCACGCCTGTGCCGTGCCCTTGCGGATGCCTACGTGCAAGGCGCGCGAGAGGCTGGGCATGACGTGATGCTGATCGATGTCACCACACTGGATTTTCCGCTGCTGCGCAGCCAGCAGGACTTCAACCACGGACGAACACCACCCGGCCTGGAGGCGGCGACGGCGGCGATCCTCGCGGCCGACCATCTGATGCTGATCTTTCCGCTGTGGCTCGGTACCCTGCCGGCGCTGACGAAGGGATTCTTCGAGCAGGTCCTGCGCCACGACGTCGCCATGGAACAGAAGCCCGGCGATCGCTGGCCGCACGGCAGGCTGTCGGGCACTTCGGCGCGCATCGTCGTCACCATGGGCATGCCGGCATTCGTGTATCGCTGGTGGTTCCTGGCCCATGGCCTGCGCGGCTTCGAGCGCAATATCCTGCGCTTCGTCGGCATCAAGCCTGTGCGGGAAACCCTGTTCGGCATGGTCGACGCGGCCAGCGACGCCAAGCGCGCATCGTGGACCGAGCAGATGCGCAAGCTCGGAAGAATGGCCGCCTGAGCCGGAAACGAAAAGGACCGCCCACCGGGCGGCCCAATTCCGTTCGATCCGAAGCGGAGGATGCTCACATCGCCTTGACGATCTGCTCCGTCATCTTCTTGGCGTCGCCAAACAGCATCATCGTCTTGTCGAGGAAGAACAGCTCGTTCTGAATGCCGGCATAGCCCGAGGCCATACCACGCTTGATGAACAGGACCGTCTTCGCCTTGTCGACGTCGAGGATCGGCATGCCGTAAATCGGCGATTGCGGATCGTCGCGCGCCGAAGGGTTCGTCACGTCGTTGGCACCGATGACGAAGGCCACGTCGGCCTGCGCGAACTCCGAGTTGATGTCTTCGAGTTCGAAGACATCGTCGTAGGGCACGTTGGCTTCCGCCAGCAACACGTTCATGTGCCCCGGCATGCGGCCCGCCACCGGATGAATGGCGTATTTGACCTCGACGCCCTCGTCCTTGAGCGTGTCCGCCATTTCACGCAGCGCGTGCTGGGCCTGGGCCACCGCCATGCCATACCCCGGCACGATGATGACCTTGTTGGCGTTCTTCATCAGGAAGGCCGCATCCTCGGCCGAGCCCTGCTTGACGGGACGCTGTTCCTCGCCGCCGGCGCCCGCCGCGGCCGTCTCGCCGCCGAAGCCGCCGAGAATGACCGAGATGAACGACCGGTTCATGCCCTTGCACATGATGTAGGACAGGATCGCACCCGACGAGCCGACCAGCGCGCCGGTGATGATCAGCGCCGTGTTGCCCAGCGTGAAGCCGATGCCGGCC
>JBFHII010000080.1:0-9022 GCA_041596535.1 Breoghania sp.
AATGCGCAGTTCCGGATCTACCCTGCCATTGCGACACACGTGAGAAGCGAAGCTTCATCCGGCCTCTCGGCAACGGCAATCCGTATTTCTGCGCCCGCCTCCGCCGCATCGCAAAACGGTGCCGCCGCCGCAGGCGAGATCGCGAAAACTGTGAGCCCCCGCAACGCCGAACGCAAGCCGGCATCGGTCGCAAGCTCAAGAAATATCCGCGCACTACGGGCGGAATACAGCATGACGCCGTCGATTGCGCCATTCGCCAGCGCATCCCGCGCCTCCGCCGTCAGAGCGCCGGCGGCCTCCGCGCGATAGACCTCGACCACGCGGATCGACCATCCCGCCTCGGCCAGCCGCTCTTCCAGCGCCCCATGCCGATCCCGGCCGCACGCATACAGAAGAGCGCCTTGCGGGGGGTCGGCGTGCGCCCGCACGAGATCACTCAGCGCCTCCGCATCGCCCGACGCGCTGTGCACGGACGAGAACCCCGCCTCGCGGGCCGCCCGGGCACTCGCGTCGCCGACCGCGTAGACCGGCAAGCGCGCAAGACGCGCGGCGTCAGGACGCTGTGCCAGGGCGGCGATCGCCCGTCCGCTGGTCACGACGATGGCGCTGACACCATCGGGATCGATCGGCACGGATGTGTCGAGCACGACCTCGAGGACCGGCGCCAGAATCACCGTGTGTCCCAGGGCGACAAGCCTCGCGGCACTCGTCCGCGCCTCGCCGATCGGCCGTGTCAGCAGCAGGCGCATCGCTGGATCATCCAATCAGGAATCCCGGGCCGCCGCGCTCCTTCAGCGCCTGACCGATACGCTCGCCAAGCGCCGCCCCATCGGCGGCATCGCACTCGCCCGACATCTCGTGCGCTTCGCTGCCGTCGGGCCGCAGGATCATGCCGCGCAACGACAGCCGCCGGTCGGCCAGCCGCGCCAGGCCCGCGATCGGTGTGCGGCAGGACCCGTCAAGCACCTTGAGGAACGCCCGCTCGGCGGCGAGGCATTCGGCCGTACCGCGATCGTGGATCGCACCGAGCAGCGCTCCTGTCGCGGCATCCCCGATCCGCGTCTCGATGCAGATCGCGCCCTGGCCCACGGCGGGAAGAAAGGCATCCTCGTCGAAGACGGATGTCACGACATCGTCCATGCCCAGCCGCTTCAGACCGGAATAGGCCAGCAGCGTTGCGTCAACCACGCCGTCGGCCAGCTTCTGCAACCGTCTCTGCACATTGCCGCGATAGGTCACGACCTCGAGGTCCGGGCGCAACCGCCTGACAATCGCCTGGCGGCGCAATGATGCGGTGCCGACGACCGCGCCGGAGGGCAGATCGGCGAGCGTCTTGGCTTTCGGGCTGATGAAGGCGTCGCGCACGTCCTCGCGTGGCAGAAACGCGGAAATCTCCAGACCCTCGGGCAGCACCGTCGGCATGTCCTTGGACGAATGCACCGCCATGTCGATGTCACCGCAGAGCAGCGCCTCTTCGATTTCCTTGGTGAACAGCCCCTTGCCGCCCACCTCCGACAGCGGCCGGTCGAGAATCTGGTCGCCCATCGTCTTGATGACGGCGATCTCGAAATCATTCTCGTCCATGCCATGAGCCGCCATCAGGCGCGCACGGGTTTCATGGGCTTGAGCCAGCGCCAGGGCGCTGCCGCGCGTTCCGATCCGAACAGGTTTCGATTGCAAGATTCTCATTCCCGATGTTAGGCCCCGGTACTAGAACGTTGTAGGCACCAGGGGAAGTCTCCAGCCTGCGTCGCGCGGCAGAACTCGATGAATGCGACGCGATGATAGGCGGAACGCGCGGCAAGGCCAATGCGGTCAATGCAGGACACACAATGCATGATCTGACGGTTCTCGGCATCGAGACAAGCTGCGACGAGACGGCCGCCGCCGTCGTGCGCCGTCATGCGGACGGGCATGGCGAGATCCTCTCCAACGTCGTTTTGTCGCAGGTGGACGAGCACGCGGTCTATGGCGGCGTCGTGCCCGAAATCGCGGCCCGCGCCCACATCGCCAGCCTTGATGGTGTCGTCCGGCGGGCGATGGCGGACGCCGATATCGGCTACGATGCGCTGGACACCATCGCCGCCACCGCCGGTCCCGGACTGATCGGAGGCGTCATCGTCGGACTGATGACGGCCAAGGCCATCGCGTTCGCCGCCAACAAGCCGCTCGTCGCGGTCAACCATCTCGAAGCCCACGCGCTGACTGCCCGGCTGACGGACACCGTCGCCTTTCCCTACCTGCTGCTGCTGGTCTCCGGCGGGCATACGCAATTCGTGCAGGTCAACGGTGTCGGTACCTACGAACGCCTGGCCACCACGATCGACGACGCGCTCGGAGAAGCCTTCGACAAGACGGCGAAGCTGCTCGGGCTGCCCTATCCCGGCGGCCCCGAAGTCGAGAAAGCCGCGCGGAGCGGGGATCCGAAGCGCTTTGCCTTCCCGCGGCCGCTGGCCGGGCGGCCCGGACTGGACATGTCGTTTGCCGGGTTGAAGACGGCGGTCCGCACCCAGGCCGAAAAGATCCAGCCGGTGAGCGAACAGGACATCGCCGATATCTGCGCCTCCTTCCAGCAGGCGGCCGCCGATGTGGTGGGCGACCGGGCCGAACGGGCCCTGGCGCAATTCTCGCGGCAACATCCGCAGACGTCTCCGGTTCTGGTGGTCGCCGGCGGCGTGGCCGCCAATGCGCGCATCCGCACCGAGCTGACCCGGGCGGCGGAACAGGCGGGGGCTACAATGGTGGCGCCCCCGCCCGCGCTGTGCACGGACAACGCCGCGATGATTGCCTGGACGGGCGCGGAGCGATTCGCGCTCGGCTACGCCGATTCGCTCGATGTCGGACCGCGGCCGCGCTGGCCGCTGGACGAAACCGCAACGCCGATCCTCGGTGAGGGCCGCAAGGGCGCCAAGGTCTGAGCCGCAGCACGGCCCTGTCGTCCGAACAGGTATCGCCGCATGGACGAACTTGCTAGGTATGGCGAAGCTGTCCCGCCGAACGGATATCCCATGCGCGTCTACCACAAGGCCTACGTCTATCTGACCTGCGGCCGGAAACTGCTGGTCTTCGACCAGCCCGAACATCCGCATGTGGGGCTCCAGGTTCCGGGCGGAACGCTCGATCCGGGCGAAAGCTACCTGCATGGCGCGAAACGGGAGTTTTTCGAGGAAACCGGCCTCGACCTTGATCTGGCACTGGACCATCTGGCCGATCAGGACCATGTCTTCCATTTCGAAACCGGCGAGTTGCACGGACTGCACCGGCGCCGCCACTTCCATGGCGCGCTCGCCGCTATACCGGCGGAACAATGGGAGCACTATGAAATGACCCCGAGCGCGGGCGGCCCGCCGATCCTGTTCCGGCTGTTCTGGCTGGATGTCTTCTCGCAACGGGCGCGCGACGCCGCCAATTTCTTCGAGGGTTTCGGCGCCCAGCTTGACGCGGTCCGCAGCCGTATCCAGGGGGCTCCGGCATGAGCGGCTTCCAGAGAATCGGCGTCCTCGGCGGCGGCTCCTGGGGCACCGCGCTGGCATTGGTCGCGGCGCGCGCGGGGCGTGAGGTGACGCTCTATGCCCGCGACGCGGAAACCGTCGCCAGCATCAATCAGGGACACGAGAACCAGCGTCATCTGCCGGGCATCCGGCTCGACAAGCCGCTGAATGCAACCACGAACATGGCCGAGGCGCTCGACGCCGATGCCGTGCTGCTGGTTACGCCGGCGCAATCGACGCGGGACATGGCGCAGGCCATGCGGCCCATGCTGAAACCGGGAACCCCGGTGCTCATCTGCGCCAAGGGGATCGAACGCGACAGCGGTGATCTGCTGGACACGGTTCTGGCCGGCGCCCTGCCCGAGGCCCGCATCGCCGTGCTGTCGGGCCCCAGTTTCGCCGCCGACGTCGCTTCGGGCCTGCCCACGGCCGTGACCGTCGCCGCGACCGAGGAAGCGCTGGCCGATGCGCTCGCGCGATCGCTGGCCAACGACAGTTTCCGTCCCTACGCCTCCACCGATGTTACCGGCGTGCTGGTCGGCGGCGCCTTGAAGAATGTGCTCGCCATCGCCTGCGGCGTCGTTGTCGGCCGGGCGCTCGGCGCGAGCGCGCAGGCCGCCCTGATCGCACGGGGCTTTGCCGAACTGGGCCGGCTGGGAGCCGCCATGGGCGCGAGGCCTGAAACGCTTGCCGGTCTCTCCGGGCTCGGCGACCTGGTGCTCACCTGCTCCTCCCCGCAATCGCGCAACATGGCCTTCGGCATCGAGATCGGCCGTGGCGGCCGGCTGGACGAGCTGACCGCGCCGGGCCAAAAGCTCGTCGAGGGTTTCTTCACCGCGCCCGTCGCGGTTTCTCTGGCCAGCAGGCACGGCGTCGAGCTGCCGATCTGCCAGACCGTGGCCGCCGTGCTCACGGGCTCGCTGAGCGTCGACGCGGCATTGCACGCCCTGATGACGAGACCGCTGAAACGCGAAAGCTGAGACATTTGCCGCCGCGCACATCGCAGGCAATTGAGTTGATCCGTGCGCATGATTACGGTGCGCACAACCACATGGAGACCATCATGCTCTACGCAGTGATCTGCAACGACAAGCCGAATTCCGTCGCCGCGCGCGCCGAGAACCGCCCCGCGCATCTCGAACACCTCAACGGACTGGGCGACGCCTTGAAGTTCGCCGGTCCGTTCCTGGACGACAACGGCGATCCCTGCGGGACGCTTCTGGTCGTCGAGGCCGAAAGCAAGGACGCCGCCATCGCCATCTGCAAGGCCGATCCCTATGCCAAGGCCGGCCTGTTCGCCTCCGTCGAGGCCCGCGGCTGGAAATGGACCGTCAAGAACCCGGAGGCATGAGCGTGGCGTACTGGCTATTCAAATCCGAGCCGAACAAGTGGTCCTGGGAGATGCAGAAGGCCAAGGGTGAAGCCGGCGAGGAGTGGGACGGCATCCGCAACTACCAGGCCCGCAACTTCATGCGCACCATGAAGATCGGCGATCGCGGCTTCTTCTACCATTCCAACATCGGCAAGGAAGTCGTCGGCATCGTCGAGGTCTGCAAGGAAATCCATCCCGACAGCACCACGGACGATCCGCGCTGGGAATGCGTGGACATCAAGGCCGTCTGCGACATGCCCAGGCCGGTGACCCTTGCCGACGTCAAGGCCGAGCCGAAACTGGCGAACATGTCGCTGGTCACCTCCATGCGCCTGTCGGTTCAGCCGGTTACCGCAGAGGAATGGAAGATCGTCTGCAAAATGGGTGGCCTTGATCTCTAGGCTGTGCCCATAATCGGGCATGAGCGTGGAGATGGCAGACTTTATTCGAGAGAACACCGAACTTTTACCGGTCGCCTCGACGCCCCGGATCAAGCTTCACGTTGCCGGCGAATCGATGCCGCTGTGGCAACGCTCGACCGAAGACCTTGACGCCATCGGTATCTCCCACCTGCCGTTCTGGGCCTCTGCCTGGGTCGGCGGGCAGGCGCTTGCCCGTTTCGTGCTCGACACCCCCGAAACGGTGCGCGGCAAACGCGTGCTCGATATCGCCACGGGATCCGGCATCGTCGGCATTGCCGCGGCGCTTGCCGGCGCCGCGCATGTTGTCGCGAACGACATCGACCCGATGGCGCTGGAAGCGGCCCGGATGAACGCGGCTGCCAACGGGGTCACGCTGGAACTGCAGCACGGCGACATCACCGGCGCCCCGGCGACGGAAGTCGACGTGATCCTCTGCGGCGACGTGTTCTACGAGAAGCCGATGGCGGATGCGATGTTCAACTGGCTCGAGCAAAGCCGGCGCCACGTGGACGATATCCTGATCGGGGATCCCGGTCGTTCCTACCTTCCCTTTGAACGGCTGGAAAAGCTCGCCCAATACGAGATGCCGGCCATGCGCCCCCTGGAAGACAGCGAGACGATGCAAACCACCATCTGGCGCTTCACCCGCGACGTTCCCGCCGCGTGACCCAAGCGCTGCGGATTGCGGCATATGAACGTGTCGCGTGCCGACGGAATGCGCTTGCGCTTTTCCCTCCGCTCCAATCAGATAGCAGCCTTCAAGGGATCGCCTTCGACACACTCCGGACGCACCTGACAGCCATGCTGACACGGGACACCGGGACGCTGCTCTAGAGGAGTATCGGCATATGCCGATCATCAACCGACTTGCCGATTTTCAGGATGAGATCGCCGGCTGGCGTCGCGAACTGCACCGCAACCCCGAACTGCTCTACGATACCCATCGCACCGCCGGTTTCGTCGCGGACAAGCTGAGGGAATTCGGCGTCGACGACATCACCACGGGCATCGGCCGCACAGGCGTCGTCGGCGTCATCAAGGGCCGCCGGTCCGGATCCGGCCGGGTACTGGGCCTGCGCGCCGACATGGACGCGCTGCCGATCACCGAGGAAACCGGCGCCGAGCACGCCTCGCAGACGCCGGGCAAGATGCACGCCTGCGGCCACGACGGCCACACGGCGATGCTGCTGGGCGCGGCCAAATATCTCGCGGAGACCCGCAATTTCGACGGCACGGTGGTTGTCATCTTCCAGCCCGCCGAAGAAGGCGGTGCGGGCGCGAAAGCGATGATCGAGGACGGGTTGATCACCCGTTGGGGCATCGACGAAATCTACGGAATGCACAATCTGCCCGGCCTGCCCGTGGGTGAATTTTCCATGTGCAAGGGCGCCATCATGGCGGCGACCGACACCTTTGAGATCACCATCGAGGGCCGCGGCGGCCATGCCGCCAAGCCGAACGAGACGATCGATCCGATCGTCGCCGGATCGCATGTGGTCGCGGCGCTGCAATCCATCGCCAGCCGCAACGCCGACCCGCTGGAATCCGCCGTCGTCTCGGTGACGCAATTCCATGCCGGTTCCGCTTTCAACGTGATCCCGCAGTCCGCCGTCCTGCGCGGCACGATCCGGACGCTCAAGGAAGAGGTGCGCGACATGGCCGAGACGCGGCTGAAGGCCGTCGCCGGTTCGGTGGCCGAGGCCTTCGGCGCAACGGCGCGGATTTCCTTCAGGCGCGGCTATCCTGTCACGGTGAATCACGACGCGCAGACGGAGTTCGCCGCCACGGTGGCAAGCCTCATTGCAGGCGAGGACCGGGTCGACACGGCCACCGCGCCGATGATGGGCGGCGAAGATTTCGCCTACATGCTCCAGGAACGGCCGGGCGCCTTCATCTTCGCCGGCAACGGCGCCAGCGCCGGCCTGCACCATCCGAAGTACGACTTCAACGACGACCTGATCCCCGTCGGCTGCTCATACTGGGTGAAACTGGTCGAGACGGCCTTGCCCGCAGCCGCCTGATCACGGCCGAACGCCAGACAACTCCTGAAGCCGGGCCTCGAGCCCGGCCTTGACCCTCGGCCATTCGCCAGCGAGCACGGAAAAATACACCGAGTCGCGCCACCGGCCGTCCGGAAGCACCATGTGGTGCCGCAACACGCCCTCGCGGGTCGCGCCGAGCTTCAGCATGGCCGCCTGCGAATGCAGGTTGCGCGCGTCGGTCTTCAGTTGCACCCGCTCGTAGCCGGCAGTCTCGAACACGTGGCGCATCAGCAGCCATTTGCACTCGGGATTGACCACGCCGCCCCAGAAGTCCGGATGATACCACGTGTAGCCGATTTCAAGCCCCCGGTGCGCGGGATGGATATCGAACAACCGCGTCATGCCGACATGGGCGCCGGTCGCCTTCTCACGCACCACGAAGGGCAAATGATCGTCGGGCGCGCGCGCCGCCATCGCCGCATCGAAATAGGCGTCGAACGAGGGACCCAGCGGCGAATTGGCGAAAATCCGCGCACCCTGATCCGAGACCAGCAACGCGAGCCCCGCACGATGCCGCTCATCCAGCGGTTCCAGGCGCACGAAGCGGCCCTCGAGAACCACTGGTTCCAGCGTCACAGTCGGGGCCGCGGGAGCGTATTCCGTCATGATCGGCATCCGTCCGGCAAATGTGTTTGCGGCATTTCGCACATGCCTGAAACCTTGCCAACCGGCACGCGAGCCGTTAGCAGAAACCCGCAAGCTCTCAATTCGCGAACGCGGGAAGAAACATATGGCATCGCATAATCTCCTTCTGCTGCCCGGCGACGGCATCGGCCCCGAAATCATGCTCGAGGTCAAGAAGATCATCGCATGGTTCAACGCCCGCGGCGGCGACAGCTTCACCACGGACGAGGGCCTCGTCGGGGGCGCGGCCTACGATGCGCACGGCAAGGCAATTTCCGATGCCGACATGGACAAGGCAATGGCCGCCGACGCCATCATCTTCGGCGCGGTGGGCGGTCCCAAGTGGGACAGCGTGCCCTACGATGTACGCCCCGAGGCCGGCCTGCTGCGCCTGCGCAAGGATCTGGAGCTCTTCGCCAACCTGCGCCCGGCGATCTGCTATCCGGCTCTTGCCGCCGCCTCCTCGCTGAAACATGAACTCGTCGACGGCCTTGATATCCTGATCATCCGCGAGCTGACCGGCGGCGTCTACTTCGGCGAACCGAAGGAGATCACCGATCTGGGCAACGGCCAGAAGCGCGCCGTCGACACGCAGGTCTATGACACCTTCGAGATCGAGCGCATTTCCCGCGTTGCCTTCGAACTGGCCCGCACCCGCGACAACCGCGTCTGCTCGATGGAAAAGCGCAACGTCATGAAGTCCGGCGTGCTGTGGAACGAGGTCGTCACCCAGGTGCACGAGCGCGAGTACAAGGATGTCGAGCTCACCCACATGCTGGCCGATGCCGGCGGCATGCAGCTGGTGCGCCAGCCCAAGCAGTTCGACGTCATCGTCACCGACAACCTGTTTGGCGACATGCTTTCGGACGTCGCCTCCATGCTGACCGGCTCGCTTGGCATGCTGCCGTCGGCTTCGCTCGGCGCTCCGGACGGCAAGACCGGCAACCGCAAGGCGATGTATGAGCCGGTGCACGGTTCCGCACCTGACATCGCGGGCACGGGTGCTGCCAACCCGATCGCCATGATCGCCTCCTTCGCGATGGCGCTGCGCTATTCGTTTGGCCTCACCGC
>JBFHII010000081.1:0-9021 GCA_041596535.1 Breoghania sp.
ATTTTCCCCGGCGGCTACATCCCGGCCCTGTCCGAGGTGCTGCCGGCGATCGAACGCGCCGGCCTCAAGGTCACCGACATAGAGATCCTGCGCCTGCACTACGCCGAGACGCTGAAAGCCTGGCGCGAGCGTTTCATGGCGCGGCGCGACGAGGCCAAGGCGCTCTATGACGAA
Source organism: Breoghania sp. (assembly GCA_041596535.1). GTDB lineage: Bacteria > Pseudomonadota > Alphaproteobacteria > Rhizobiales > Stappiaceae > Breoghania. The sequence continues at coordinate 175 of JBFHII010000081.1, forward strand.
CGCTTCTGCCGGATGTGGGAGTTCTATCTCGCGGCGTCGGAGACGGCCTTCCGCTATCAGGACATGATGGTTTTCCAGATCCAGATGGTGCGCGACCAGGAGGCCCTGCCCCTCACCCGTGCCTACATTGCCGAGGCCGAGGAAGAGCTGCGCAAGCGCGAGAACGGCATCCGCAGGTTGCGCCTGGCAGGCGAATAGACCTCAGCCGGCAAAAGACTCGATTCGCCTCCGAAAGGACGCCGTTTTGGGACCAGAACGGCGTCCTTGCCACATTCTTGCCGCCACCCAAGAGTCAAGTGGCCGAACTGTTTTTTCCCCGTGACTCTCTCGATTCCGGAACGATTATGGTTCCCGTCGACTTTGTTGGCGATCGTGGCTTCCGGGAGGCTGTCTCCGGCGCTAACCGGTGGTAACGTCTCCCGGGGAATGACGATGAACACAAGTGCACCGAAAATCGTGCCGGCGACACCGGCCACGCGCATGGCGCCGCACAACGCGGAAGCCGAACGGCAGCTGCTGGGCGCGATTCTGGTCAACAACGAGACCTATTACCGGGTATCGGATTTTCTCGATCCCGAGCACTTCATGCTGCCGCCGCATCAGGAAATCTACGAGATGATCGGCAAGCTGGTGCGCGCCGGCAAGATCGCCTCGCCGATCACCCTGAAGACGTTCTTCGGCTCCGACGCGAAGATCGCGGACCTTTCGGCCACGCAATACCTGCTGCGCCTCGCCGCCGACGCCACCGCCGTGATCAACGTCGAGGATTACGGCCGCACGATCTACGATCTCGCCGTGCGCCGCAATCTGATCCGCATCGGCGAGGACATGGTCAATATCGCGTTCGACGCGCCGATCGACATGCCTCCGGGCGCCCAGATCGATGACGCGGAACGCCGGCTCTTCGCACTGGCCGAAACCGGAAGCGCCAGCGCCGGCTTCACGACCTTCGGTGACGCGCTCGCCGAAACCATCGACATGGCCGCCGCCGCCTACCAGCGTGAGGGCCAGCTGTCGGGCCTGTCGAGCGGCCTGCGCGGCGTCGACGCCCAGATGGGCGGCCTGCAGCATTCGGATCTGATCGTTCTCGCCGGCCGTCCCGCCATGGGCAAGACGTCGCTGGCCACCAACATCGCCTACAACGTGGCATCGGCCTATCGGGCCGAAGAACAGCCCGACGGTTCGATGAAGACAGTGGACGGCGGCGTCGTCGGCTTCTTCTCGCTGGAAATGTCCGCCGAGCAGCTCGCCACCCGTATCATTTCCGAGCAGACCGAAATCTCGTCGAGCAAGATCCGCCGCGGCGACATTTCCGATGCGGACTTCGAGAAGCTCGTCGCCGCCTCCCAGCACATGCAGACCGTGCCGCTTTACGTCGATCAGACCGGTGGCATTTCCATCGCCAGCCTCGTCTCGCGCGCCCGCCGGCTGAAGCGCCAGCGCGGGCTCGACCTGCTGATCGTCGACTATATCCAGCTCCTGTCGGGATCGGGCAACAGCAACGCGAATCGCGTGCAGGAGATCACCGAAATCACCACCGGGCTCAAGGCGCTGGCCAAGGAGCTTAACGTTCCGATCATCGCCCTGTCCCAGCTCTCGCGTCAGGTCGAAAGCCGCGACGACAAGCGTCCGCAGCTCTCGGACTTGCGTGAATCGGGCTCCATCGAGCAGGATGCCGACGTGGTGATGTTCGTGTTCCGCGAGGAATATTATCTGTCCAAGACCGAACCGCGCGAAGGCACCGACGAGTACTTCGCCTGGCAGGCCGACATGGAACGTCTGCGCGGCCGCGCCGAACTGATTGTCGCCAAGCAGAGACACGGTCCCACCGGCACCATCGATCTCCAGTTCCAGGGCGAGTTCACACGCTTCTCCGACCTCGTCGAGGATGACCATCTGCCCGAGCGTATGGAATAACAATGACACGCCCCGAGTCCCGTCCCGTGGCGGGAGCCCCGCAGACGTCCGGCGACCGGCACGCCCTCGCCGGCGGCCGTCTGACCATCGATCTCGACGCCCTGGTCGGCAACTGGCGCGCCTTGCGCGACCGGCTGCACGGCGCCTCGTGTGGCGCGGCGGTGAAGGGCGACGCCTATGGCATCGGCCTTGAGTCCGCCGCGACGGCATTGAGCGAGGCCGGGTGCGAGACGTTTTTCGTCGCCCTCCCCGATGAGGCGCTGCGGCTGCGAGCGGCGCTGCCCGACGCGACGATCCATGTGCTCAACGGGCTGTTTCCCGGAGCCGCGCAGGACTATGCCGCCGCCAACCTGATCCCGGTTCTCGGCTCCATGGCAGAGATCGACGAATGGGCTGCCTTCTGCGCCGCGCATGGCCGGCGGCTTCCCGCAACAATCCACATCGACACCGGCATGAATCGCCTCGGCCTGCGCTTGGACGAAGCCCGCGCGCTGGCAGCGGACACGGACACGCTGGCATCGTTCGAGCTCGTGTTGCTGATCAGCCATCTGACCTGTGCGGGCGATGCCGCGCATCCGCTCAACGCCCTGCAGCTCGACCGGTTTCGCGAGACCACGGCACTGTTCCCCGGTGTTCCGCGCTCATTGGCCAATTCCGCCGGGATCTTTCTCGGCCCCGAGTATCATTTCGACATCGCCCGCCCGGGCATCGCCCTGTATGGCGGCGAGGCCGTCGACAACACCCCCAACCCGATGCGCCCGGTGGTGACGCTCGAGACGCGTATTCTCATGCTGCGTGATGCGGATGCCGGAGAAAGCGTCGGATACGGTGCGGCGGAAGTGCTCGAGCACCCGGCGCGGCTGGCGATCCTCGCCACGGGCTATGCCGACGGCTATCACCGGCTGGCAGGCCGTGGCGGCGACACGCCATCGGCCCAGGCCTGGATCGCGGGACACTTCGTGCCGCTCGTCGGCCGCGTGTCGATGGATCTGATCGTCGTTGACGTCACCGGCGTGCCGGCCCATCTGTGTGAACGCGGCGCCTGGGTCGAGCTGTTCGGCCCGCATGTTTCCGTTGATAGCGTCGCGGCTTGCGCGCAAACCATCGGATACGAATTGCTGACGGCGCTCGGCGGCCGCTATACCCGCAGCTATGTTCCCGTTCAACAGTCCGGACACCCCTGATGGCCAAACGCACCAGTCGCTTCGTCTGCCAGAGCTGCGGGTCCGTGACCGGCAAATGGGCCGGACGCTGCGACGACTGCGGCGAATGGAACTCCATCCAGGAAGAACAGGACCAGTCCGGCATCGGTGCGGGTCCCGCGAAATCCCGCCGTGCCTCGGGCCGTGTCGTGCCGCTCGTCGGCCTTGTCGGGGAAACCAAGGCGCCGCCGCGCATTACCACCGGAATGGCCGAGTTCGACCGCGTCACCGGCGGCGGGCTCGTGCGCGGCTCGGCCCTGCTGGTGGGCGGTGATCCCGGCATCGGCAAGTCGACGATCCTGATCCAGGCGGCGGCGGCACTGGCCCGCGCCGGTCACCGCGCCGTCTATGTCTCGGGCGAGGAAGCGGTCGACCAGGTGCGCCTGCGCGCCGAGCGGTTGGGCCTGTCGGACGCGCCGGTGGCGCTGGCGGCGGAAACCAGCGTCGAGGATATCCTGGCGACACTCGAGGCCGGCCCCGCGCCCGCATTGCTGATTGTCGATTCCGTGCAGACGCTCTGGACGGATCAGGCGGAATCCGCCCCCGGAACCGTGACCCAGGTGCGCGCCTCGGCCCAGGCCATGGTGCGCTACGCCAAGAACTCCGGCGCCTGCGTCATCATCGTCGGGCACGTTACCAAGGACGGGCAGATCGCCGGTCCGCGCGTTGTCGAGCACATGGTCGACGCCGTCCTGTATTTCGAGGGCGACGGCATGCACCAGTACCGCATCCTGCGCTCGGTGAAGAACCGCTTCGGCCCCACCGACGAAATCGGCGTCTTCGAGATGACCGGCGCCGGCCTGGGTGTAGTCGCCAACCCGTCGGCGCTGTTTCTGGGTGAACGCAGCGGCACCAGTCCCGGTGCGGCGGTCTTCGCGGGCCTCGAGGGCACGCGGCCGCTGCTGATCGAGATCCAGGCGCTTGTCGCCCCCTCGCCGCTCGGCACGCCGCGGCGCGCGGTGGTCGGCTGGGATTCAAGCCGCCTGTCAATGATCCTGGCGGTGCTGGAATCCCGCTGCGGCGTGCGTTTCGCCCAGCATGACGTGTACCTCAACGTCGCCGGAGGCTTGCGCGTCAACGAGCCGGGTGCCGACATGGCGGTCGCCGCCGCGCTGGTCTCGTCGTTGAGCGGGGTTGCCCTGCCGCTCGATAGCGTCTATTTCGGCGAGATCAGCCTTTCAGGCGCGCTGCGGCCGGTGGCCCAGGCCCCGGTCAGGCTGAAGGAAGCGCAGAAGCTCGGGTTCACCCAGGCCTTTGTGCCTCAGGCCAATACCAAGAATACGGATCGCGCGAGCAGCGATCTGACGATCCGCGGTCTTGCGGAACTCGGCGAGATGGTTGCGGAAATCGCGGCGGGCAGTCCCGAGGCGCAACCGGGCGGCGAGACGCCTGACCGGCAGATCGCACGCGGATAACCGGAATCGAACGGATGATATCGTTCCAAGAACGTGGTATCGAAACCTGAATCGACCACAGACCTGACGCGCCTCTCCAATCCGGCATACGCCGCCTGGTCGGAGTGAACCGTTCACGATCGTGACTTTGAGCCTGTCCCCGGCGGCCAATTCGATGGGTCTTTTGCGGAACAGACTGTAGCGCCGGAGCATGGCACGCAATGCCGATTACTATCCTTGATGGAATCCTGATCGCGATCATGCTGATCTCTGCCGTCCTGGCCATGATCCGCGGCTTCGTGCGTGAAGTCCTGTCGATCGCCTCCTGGGTAGCCGCGGCCGTGGCCGCCTATCTGTTTTACGGACAGGTCCTGCCGATCGCCAAGCAGTACATCGCCAACGAGCACATCGCGCTGGGTGTCTCGGTGGCATCGGTGTTCCTGCTGACGCTGATCGTTGTCAGTTACATTACCATGCGCATCTCGGATTTCGTGCTCGACAGCCGGATCGGCGCGCTCGACCGCTCGCTCGGCTTCGTCTTTGGCGCCGTGCGCGGAATGCTGCTGGTGGTGGTCGCGATGCTGTTCTTCAACTGGTTCGTGCCGGAAACCAAGCAGCCGCAATGGATCATCGCGGCCAAGTCCAAGCCGATGCTGAATTCCATTGGCGAACAGTTGATCGCGGCGCTGCCCGAAGACCCGGAATCGGAAATCTTCAACAAGCTGCGCAACCGCGGATCCTCCAAGGAGGAGGACGCGGCCGACAGCAACGCACCGGTCTCCTCCGACGAAGACACCGGCTATTCCAATCGCGAAATCAACGGTCTGAATCAGCAGATCGAAGCCTCGCAAAGCGCCAACTAGAACGGATCCGCCGCCGCGGGTTTCTCTCGCGCGGCGAAACCCCAGGAAGCCATCATGAGCGGCCAGCCTCCCCTCTCCGCTTCGCACTCCGGTCATGCCGGTGCGAACGACGGCACCTTTCTCGATCTCGAAGAAGACCGCCTGCATGAAGAATGCGGCGTCTTCGGCGTTCTCGGCCATGACGATGCTGCGGCCCTCACCGCCCTCGGACTGCACGCGCTCCAGCATCGCGGCCAGGAAGCGGCCGGCATCGTCACCCACGACGACGAGCAGTTCCGTGCCGAGCGCCATCTCGGCCTCGTCGGAGACCATTTCTCCTCCGCCGATACGATTGCCCAGCTGAGCGGTCCCAACGCCGTCGGCCACGTGCGCTACTCCACATCCGGCGAAACCATCCTGCGCAACGTGCAGCCGCTGTTCGCCGAACTGGAGGGGGGGGGCATCGCCATCTGCCACAACGGCCACTTCACCAACGCCATGACACTGCGCCGTCAGCTCATCAAGGACGGTGCCATCTGCCAGTCGACATCCGACAGCGAGGTCGTGCTGCAGCTTCTCGCGCGCAGCCGCCAGCCCAAGATCGTCGACCGCTTCATCGAGGCGATCAGCCAGATGGAAGGCGCCTATTCGCTGGTGGCGCTGACCCGCAAGAAGCTGATCGGCGCGCGCGACCCCTTCGGCATCCGGCCGCTGGTTCTCGGCGACTTCAACGGTGCCCCCATCCTCGCCTCGGAAACCTGCGCGCTGGACATCATCGGGGCGAAATTCATCCGCGAAGTGGAAAACGGCGAGGTCATCGTCTGCACCCCCGGCGGCATCGAATCCTATTTCCCGTTCGGCAAGCGCCCCGCGCGGCCGGATATTTTCGAGTACATCTACTTCTCGCGGCCCGACTCCGTGCTTGGCGGCCGCAGCGTCTATGACGTGCGCAAGAATTTCGGCCGCCAGCTGGCGCTCGAAGCACACGTCGAAGCCGATGTCATTGTGCCGGTGCCCGATTCCGGTGTCCCCGCGGCACTCGGCTATTCCCAGGAATCCGGCATTCCTTTCGAACTCGGCATCATCCGCAATCACTATGTCGGCCGCACGTTCATCCAGCCGAACCAGGCGATCCGCACCCTCGGCGTCAAGCTGAAGCATTCCGCCAACCGTAGCCAGATCGAGGGCAAGCGCGTGGTGCTGATCGACGACAGTCTCGTGCGCGGCACAACGTCGGTGAAGATCGTGCAGATGATCCGCGACGCCGGAGCCACCGAAGTGCACTTCCGCCTTTCCAGCCCGCCGATCCGCTATTCCGACTATTACGGCATCGACACGCCGGTGCGCGAGAAGCTGCTGGCCGCGAAATACAATCTCGAGGAAATGCGCTCCTACATCGGCGCCGATACGCTGGCGTTCCTGAGCGTCGACGGCGTGTACCGCGCCATGGGGCACGAGAGCCGCGACGACGCGCAACCGCAATTCACCGATCACTGTTTCACCGGGGACTATCCCACGCCGCTGACCGATCTGGCGCGTGAGGACGACGCTCCCAGCCAGCCCCGACTGGTCGAGGTGGGCTGATGGCGAACCGGTTCGAGGAACGCGTGGCGGTTGTCACCGGCGCGTCGCGCGGCATTGGCTACCAGGTTGCCAAGGGATTGGCGGCCGAAGGCGCGCATGTCATCGCCATCGCGCGCACCGTCGGCGGTCTGGAGGATCTCGACGACGAGATCCAGGCGGCGGGCGGTTCAACGACCCTCGTTCCACTCGACCTCGCCGACATGGACGCGATCGACCGTCTCGGCGCCGCGATCCACGAGCGCTGGGGCAAACTCGACGCGCTTGTCGGCAACGCCGGTATCCTTGGCGTTCTGTCGCCGCTTGGTCATATCTCGATCAAGGACTGGGACAAGCTGATGGCGGTCAACGTCACCGCCAACTGGCGGCTGATCCGCTCGCTCGATCCGCTGCTGCGCGCCTCCGACGCCGGCCGGGCCGTGTTCCTGTCGTCGGGCGCCGCGCACAAGTGCCGGCCGTTCTGGGGCGGCTATTCGGTCACCAAGGCTGCGCTGGAAGCGCTGGTGCGCACCTACGCGGCGGAAACGGCGACAGGCACCGTGCGCGCCAATCTGGTGAACCCCGGACCGATGCGCACCGCGATGCGCGCCAAGGCGATGCCGGGCGAGGACCCGCAGTCCCTGCCGGATCCCTCCGAACTGGTCGGCCCGCTGCTCGATCTGGTCGCGCCGGACTTCAACGAGACCGGCAAACTCTATGATTTTCCGACACGAAAGCTGCTCGACTTCACCGCGATGGCGTGAGCGTCTCAGCGGCACCACAAAAAACGCCATGCCGGGCAACCGGCATGGCGTTTTTCGTTTCAGTCAATTGATATTGCGCTTCTTCACCTTGCTCGCATAGGGGTTTTCACCCTTGCGCATGCTCAGCCGGATCGGTGTTCCCGGCAGCTTGAAGGTCTCGCGGATGCCGTTGATCAGGTAGCGGAGATAGGCTTCCGGCAACGCATCGGGGCGCGAGCTGAAGGCAATGAAATGCGGTGGCCGCGCCTTGGCCTGGGTCAGGTAGCGCAGCTTGACGCGGCGTCCGCCGACGGCCGGGGGCGGATGCCTTGCGACAACCCCGTCGAGCCATCGGTTGAGACGCGCGGTCGAGATGCGGGTGTTCCAGATCCGGTGCGCGGCAATGATCTCTTCCATCAGCTTGTCGAGCCCCTGGCCCGTACGCCCGGAGATCGGCACCAGCGTCACGCCCCGCACCATGTGCAGCAGCCGGTCGGCCTGCTCGCGCAACTCGCGCCAGGCCTCGGTACGCTCCTCGATGAGATCCCACTTGTTGATGGCGATCACCAGCGCCCGGCCTTCCCGCTGAACCAGGTCGATGATCTGCAGATCCTGCTTCTCGAAGGGAATCGTGGCGTCCAGCGTCACGACGACCACTTCGGCAAACTTGATGGCCCGCAGGCCGTCGGCGACAGAGAGCTTTTCCAGCTTTTCCTGGACGCGCGCCTTGCGCCGCATGCCGGCCGTATCGAACATCCGGATGAAATGCTTGCGCCATTTCCAGTCGACGGAGATGGAATCGCGGGTGATCCCGGCCTCCGGTCCGACCAGCAGGCGCTCCTCGCCAAGGAAATTGTTGATCAGCGTCGACTTGCCGGCGTTCGGACGCCCGACGATGGCAATACGCATCGGCCGCTCTGCCGTGCCTGCCTTGTCGGCCTCTTCATCGCTGTCGGCATCGCCGTCCGGAGCATCGGGATCGAACGGATTGTCCAGCCCCAGGGTCTCCAGCGTGCCGCGCAACGCCTGGTAGAGATCCGCCAGGCCCTCACCGTGTTCCGCCGAGATCGGCACCGGCTCGCCAAAACCGAGCGAGAAGGATTCGTAGACGCCACCCTCGCCCGCCTTGCCTTCCGCCTTGTTGGCCAGAAGGATCACGGGCGTATCCACCTTGCGCAGGATATCGGCG
>JBFHII010000082.1:0-8994 GCA_041596535.1 Breoghania sp.
GTCAGCCGCCGGTGGGCAAGGCCCGGGCGGCAGACGATGACCTGGCGCAGCGTGCCGGTTTCGGAATGGACACCGAGAGTCATGGTTGCGTTCATTTTTGTTTTCCAACCTTCCGGATCAAAGCGCGCTGATCGCGCCGGTCCACATCAGGTAAGCGGCGATGGCGGCGGCGATGACGATGCCGATGGCAATCAGCGCTTCGGCGCCCGTGAAGGCCTTCTCGCCGCGCGCGCTGCGGGCCCACCAGTAGACGGGAACGCCGACGGCGTAGAGAATCGCGCACATCAGCAGGTAGTTCGGACCCGCCGCATAGATCAGCCAGGCACCGTAGACCGAGGCAAGCGCACCTGTGAACATGTCACGTCCGCGCTTGTCGCCGGGCGCATAGGCTTCGCCGGTCAGCGCCAGCTTGAAGGCATAGACGCCGGAGAACACGTAGGGCACCAGGATGGCCGTCGAGGCGATGTAGAACAGCGCCAGGTAGGTGGAGTTCGAATACAGCGTGACGATCAGGAACAGCTGCACGAAGATGTTGGTGATCCACAGCGATCCGGCGGGCGAGCCGTTCCTGTTCTCCGCCGCGAAGACGTCCGGCAGCATGCCTTCCTTGGCGGCGCGATAGGGAATTTCCGCCGCGAACAGCGTCCACGCCAGGAAGGCGCCGGCCACCGAGATGACAAGCCCGATGCGGACCAGCACCGAGCCCCAGGAGCCGACGGTCCGTTCCAGCACATTGGCCATGGAGGCGGCCGCGGGAAGACCCGCGAGTTGCGGCTGGCTCATGATGCCGAACGACAGCAGCGACACGCAGAGATAGACGCTCAGGGCGATGACGAAACCGATGATCGTCGCCTTGCCGATGTCGGAGCGCCTTGCGGCCCGGCCCGAGTAGACGCTCGCGCCTTCGATGCCGATGAACACCCACCGCGTGACCAGCATGGTGCTCTTGACCTGGGTCATGATGCTGCCGAGATCCGGCGTCGCGGCGCCCCAGAAGTCGAGGTCGAAGGTCGGAAGATTGAAGGCGACGAACACCAGCACGATGAACAGCGCGATCGGCACCAGCTTGGCGATCGTGGTGATGGTGTTGACGACGGTCGCCTGGCGCACGCCCATCAGGCACAGCGCATGGGTGATCCACAGGACGATGGAGGCGCCGACGATCGCCTGTATGGTGTTTCCCTCCTCGCCGAAGGCCGGATAGAAATAGGACAGCGCGCCGAAGATCAGCACCACGTAGGAGACGTTGCCCAGCCAGGCGCTGAGCCAGTAGCCCCAGGCGCTGTTGTAGCCGATGAAGTCGCCGAAACCGGCGCGCGCATAGGCGTAGGGACCGGCGTCGAGCGTCGGCTTGCGGGTCGACAATCCCTGGTAGACGAAGGCCAATGCCAGCATGCCGATGCCGGTGATCAGCCAGCCGATGATCACCGCGCCGGGCGAGGCGCCCTTGGCCATGTTCTGCGGCAGGCTGAAGATGCCGCCGCCAATCATCGACCCGACAACCAGCGCGATCAGCGGCACCAGACCGAGTTTCCGGGATGTGCCGCCCTCCGCCGCCGGCGTCGTTACCGCTTCTGTCTCGCTCATCGTCATAATCCTTCGACTAAAATCCAGGTGCCGGCCAGATGCCGGCAATCCCACGCGTCCGCGCGAATTCCTGATGGCGGGAATCGAAAAAAGTCCGCGCGCCATGGCGCAGGACCAGGTCCCGTCGCGCTTCCATCGGCGCAACGCTACGCCGCACGGCGTGGCAATGAATTGATGCGGATCAACCCGGGCGACGATCGTGCCGGCCTGTGCACAGGGCAGGCCTGCGGCACCAGGCGCCTCGCCGCAGGGGCGCCTCAACGCGCATCGGAAGGGAAACCAGCGCCCTCACGGGCAAGCCTGCCGCGTGCCCCTCACGGTGCCGCCAGCACCTCGGCGGCGAGGTCGGTCCAGCCGGGATTGTGGTCGTCGATCAGCTTGTCGATCCAGCTGCGGTCCCAGGACTTGAGCTGCTCGACGCGCTGGGCGGCGGCCTCCCGGGTGGGGTGGAACTCGTGGTGGACGAGGCGGCGCATCGGCGGGCGCGGCCCGAAGCCGGTGCGGGTGCGCTGCCGGTAGCGGGTGATGTAACCGGAAAGATTTCCTGTGAGACCGATGATCAGCGTGCCGCCCCTCCGGTCGGCCAGAATATAGATGCAATGGTTGTCCCCAGGTGCCATCACCGCAGACAGTCAAACCGATGCTGCGCGACCAACCATCACGGCATTGTGACGCAGGGTAATATACGCCATATAACGAGACAACTCCCCAGCACAGCCTTAAGGAACAATAAATTTATTTAATTATCATCCCTATGACTCAAAAACACAATACTGCAAACTTGACTGGAAAGAATCGGACTCCGTCGAGAGTCGCGCACGACTTCAGGATGACTCGCAATAACTTGATATTTTAATTAATTGGGAGACCCGCCGCGCCCGGGTTGCACAGACCGGTCCGGATGAAGACTTGTGTGCAACGCGCGGATCGCACCAGCCTGGCGCGACGTGCTGTCAGATGGAGCCGCTCTCGCCCGGCGCCTCGACCGGCCAGTCGACGATGAAGTTCTCGTAGTCCTCCACGTCGATTCCGGCCTCCGACACGGTGCGGTGCTGCACGGAGATGCCGGCATCGTGCACGCTGTCGAGCGAGCCGGAGATCAGCGGGTGCCACCAGTAGAGATCGCGGCCCTCGGAGACCAGCCGGTAGCCGCAGGTCGGCGGCAGCCAGCTCAGCGTGCGCACCGTCTCGGGCGTCAGCTGCACGCAGTCGGGAATGATCGCGGCGCGGTTGTCGTAGTCGCGGCAGCGGCAGCTGCCGTCGTCCAGCAGTTCGCAGGCGATGCTGGTCCACAGGATCTCGCCGGTGTCCCAGTCCTCGAGCTTGTTGAGACAGCAGCGGCCGCAGCCGTCGCACAGCGATTCCCACTCCGCCGGGCTCATCTCGTCGAGCGTCTTCTCCCGCCAGAACGGGGCAGATGTGCGATCGGGCGCCTTGTTCATGCGTGTCTCATCACTCGTCGGGGCATGGTCCGCACGCGCGGTCGGGCGGCGGATGCCCCTGTGTCGGGCAAATCCGGTTTGTTTTCCAGTGCGATTGTACTAAAAATTGACAGGCAAACCTGCGACGCCGCCCGCCAGGCCGTGCCGCAGGCCCGCAATTGTGATGAAAATCATGGCTCGATAAACCATTTAGCAATCTGTTAACGATACTGCGATGCGCAGCGTCTGCGCCGAAGAAGACGACGCGGCATCGACCGAATACCGCCGGAAACAGGCCGCCGCTGCCCCAGGAAGCAGGCTGCGGCCCGAAGATACGCCCAGGTGAGCCCAGGTGAGCAACCAGACGCCCAATGCGCCCCGTGACGATGCGCCCCGTGACGACGCGCCGCAGCCCAAACGCCGCCGGCGGCGGATTTCCTACTCGCTGCTCGCGGCCGACGCCTGGATCGACAGTTCCGTCTTCCGCTTCGGCTTCGTCCTGCGCCGCGCCATCGAGGGGTTTTCCTCCTGGATGCGCCGCTTCCGGGTGCGCGGCTTCAAGCGGCTGGCGGCCGAACTGGCGTCGGACTCCTTCACCTTCGGGCTCGGCGGCCTGATCATCATGCTGGCGTTTGCGCTGCCGGCGTTCCAGGAAACCCGCAAGGAGGACTGGCGCACCACGGATGACTTCTCCGTCACCTTCCTCGACCGCTACGGCAACGAGATCGGCAAGCGCGGCATCCTGCTCAACGACACCGTGCCGCTGGAGGAACTGCCGGACTACCTGGTCAAGGCGGCGCTGGCCACCGAGGACCGGCGCTTCTTCGAGCATTTCGGCATCGACGTGATCGGCACGGCGCGCGCCATGATGGAGAACCTGCGCGCCCGCTCCGTGGTGCAGGGCGGCTCCTCCATCACCCAGCAGCTCGCGAAGAACCTGTTCCTGACCAACGAGCGCACGCTGGAGCGCAAGATCAAGGAAGCCTTCCTGTCGCTGTGGCTGGAGGCCAACCTCACCAAGCGCGAGATCCTGAAGCTGTATCTCGACCGCGCCTACATGGGCGGCGGCACCTTCGGCGTCGGCGCGGCGGCGGAGTTCTATTTCGGCAAGTCTGTGCGCAACCTGACGCTGGCGGAATCCGCCATGCTGGCCGGGCTGTTCAAGGCGCCGACCAAATACGCCCCGCACGTCAACCTGCCCGCCGCGCGGCTGCGCGCCAACGAAGTGCTCACCAACATGGTGCAGGCGGAGTTCATGACCGAGGGCCAGGTGATCGGCGCGCGGCGCAATCCCGCCACCGCCGTCGACCGCTCCAAGGGCCAGGTGCCGGACCATTTCCTCGACTGGGCCTTCGAGGAGGTCAAGCGTCTGGCGCCGGGCAACGACCGTATTCTCACCGTGCGCACCTCGCTCGATCCGGGCTTGCAGCGCCAGGCCGAGAACGCGGTGACGACGATCCTGCGCCAGCACGGCGAGGCCCGCAACGTCAGGCAGGCGGCGCTGGTCTCCGTGCTGCCCGACGGCGCCGTGCGCGCCATGGTCGGCGGTATGGACTATGGCGCCAGCCAGTTCAACCGCGCCACCAACGCGCTGCGCCAGCCAGGCTCCTCCTTCAAGCCGTTCGTCTACATGACCGCCTTCATGAACGGCTACGGCCCCTCCAGCATCGTGCCGGACAGGCCGCTGTGCATCGGCAACTGGTGCCCGCGCAACTACGGCCGGTCCTACCGCGGCGCGGTCTCGCTGAAACTGGCGCTGACCAAGTCCATCAACACGATTCCCGTACGCCTGGCCCAGGCGGTCGGCCGCAAGAAGGTCATCGCCACCGCCTCCGCCATGGGCCTGACCCACAAGCTCGAGGACGTGGTCACCCTGCCGATCGGCACCTCCGAGGTGACGGTTCTCGACATGGCCGGGTCCTACGCGGTGTTTTCCAACGGCGGCATGAAGGCGACGCCCTACACCGTGCTGGAAATGAAGAATTCCTCCGGCAAGACCATCTGGAGCCACGCTCGCGACGCGGCGCCGGCCGAGCGCGTGCTGCCGCAGGACAAGGTCGAGGAAATGAACGACGTGCTGCACAACGTGGTGGTGGCCGGCACCGGCCGGCGCGCCATCATCGACGGCGTCACCGCGGCCGGCAAGACCGGCACCACCCAGGCCTATCGCGACGCCTGGTTCATCGGCTACACCGGCAACTACACGACGGCGGTGTGGTTCGGTAACGACGACTACACGCCCACGGGGCGCGTCACCGGCGGCTCCCTGCCCGCCATGACGTGGAAGGCCTACATGGAATACGCCCACACCGGCATCGACCTGCTGCCGATGCCCGGCGTCGACCTGGAAGGCGGCGGCGCGCGCATCGCGGGCGCAGCCAGGCCGGATGGCGCCGGCCAGGCCTATGGCGACCGGCCGCGGCTGCTGTCGCAGCAGTCCGCCGATGTGATCCGCGGCATCGCGGAGCTGCTGCGCACCGCCACGCCGCTGCCGCCCGCCCCGTCGGGCCAGGCGGCCCTCGCCGCTCCGGCCAGGGATTCCTGACCCATGGCTCTTGCCGACGCCGCGCCGCGCCGCTTTTCTCCGTTCGCCTTGTTGCCCGCGCGCAAGCGCCGCGCGCCCGCCCGTCCGCGCGAGGATATCGCGCGGGAGGCGCTGGAGCGCCTGTCCGGCAAGGGCCCCTCCACCGGGCCGCTGGGCATGGTCGGCAAGATTCTCGTAACGGTGTCCATCGCGCTGGTCGGCGGCATCGGCTCGGCCTACCTGGCGGTCGACCGCGGCCGGCTGTTCAACGCCGTCACCCTGGGCCAGTGGACCGCCTATCCGTCGGCCGGAACGCCCGATGCGGACCCCTATTCGGCCGCGACGCTGGCGCGCACCGGCCAGGTGCCGCTGGGCGCCGGCGAGGGCCTGGTGTTCTTCGGCGACACCGACAGCCAGGGCAATGCGCTGACCGGCGCCTGCGACTACCGGATCACGGGCGAGACGCCGCCGGCGCGGCTGTGGACCCTGACGGCAACCGACACCTCCGGACGGCTGATCGCCAATTCGGCCGGACGCACCTCGCTCGACAGCCGCGCGCTGCTGCGCAACACCGACGGCAGCTTCTCGGTCGCCGTGTCGCGCTACGCGCGGCCGGGCAACTGGCTGCCGCTGGGCGAGGCCGGCCGCGTGGTCTTCGTGCTGCGGCTCTACGACACGCCGCTGACCACCGGCACCGGGCTGGCCGATCTGAGCATGCCCGAAATCATCCGCGGAGACTGCCGATGATCCGCCAATGGCTCGCCTCCCTGTGGATCTGGGTACTCGGCGGCATCATGCTGGCGGCGGTGATCCATCTGCTGGCGGTGATGAGCGTGCCGGACTTCACCACCGACGACGCGTTCTCGCGCGCCGCCCGCTTCGGGCCGGATGCTCGCTTCAACGTGCTGCCGGACGTCAAGCCCGGCGCCGAACCCTTGCCGATGCTCGATCCGCACATGGCGCACGCCACCTGCCGCTTCTCGCTGGACCGCGGGCCGGTGCGCATGGATGCCGAAATTCCAAGCACCTTCTGGTCGTTCTCGCTGTTCGACCAGCGCGGCGAGACCACCTATTCCTTCAACGATCGCACGTCGGGCGAAGGCACGCTGGCGATGCTGGTTCTGACGCCGGCGCAGCTCTCGATCCTGCGCGAGAACCCGCCGGCGGATCTGGAGCGGCTGATCGTCATCGAGACACCGCATGAGCGCACCGTCGCCCTGCTGCGCGCCTTCGTTCCCGACGCGGCGCATGCCAAGCCGATCCGTGAGGCACTGGCCGCCGCCAAATGCGTCCAGAACCCGCTGACCGCCGACGCCGGAATCTGACGCCCAAATCTGACGCCGGCATCTGACACTGGCATCTGTCACTGGCATATGGGGCGAGGATCCGATGCCGGAATTCTGAAGCAACGATCCGGCGCCGGGCCGCCGTTGCTGAGATGGTCGATCGTCTGGATGGAGTCCGTCATGCCTGTTTCCGCACGCGCCACCGCTCTCCTCGCCGCCCTCCTGCTGCTCGCCGGCACAGCCTCCGCCGCGGCGGAGGAACTGGATCTTGAACTCGTGCTGCTGGCCGACGCCACGGGCTCGATCGACAATGCGGAAATCGAGTTCCAGCGCCGCGGCTACGCCGATGCCATCACCGACCCGGCGGTGCTCTCGGCAATCCGCCGCAACGCCTACGGCAAGATCGCGGTCACCTACGTGGAATGGGCCGATGCGGGCTCGCAGGACATCGTCGTCGGCTGGACGATCATCGACGGCGCCGCCTCGGCCGAGGCCTTCGCGACCGCCCTCATGGCGCCGCCGCGCCGGGCCTACGGCCGCAACGCCATCGGCGCCGCGCTGCTCAAGGGCAAGGCGCTGATCGAGGACAACGACATCACCGGCCTGCGCCGCGTCATCGATCTGTCGGCGGACAGCGCCAACAACTGGAACGGCCCGACCATCGCCGACGCCCGCGCCGCGGTGCTCGATGCCGGGATCGTCATCAACGGGCTGGCGGTGCTGTGCCGCTCCTGCTCCGGCCGCCCCGTCTCCTACGACCTGGAGGAGCGCTTCGCGCGCGACATCATCGGCGGCCCCGGCGCCTTCGTCGTCACCGCCGACAACGCCGCGTCTTTCGCGCAGGCCGTTCGCCAGAAGCTGATCCTGGAAATCGCCGGAACGGACGACACCCCCGCCGCACCGCTGCACCAGGCCTCCGCTTTGCGCTGACCCGGGCCGCTCAGGCCTCTCCGGCAATCGCGTTGTAGCGGTAGGCCGGCCGGCCGGCATCCCTCCCCTCGGTGTCCGGCCCGCCACCTTCCGGGTAATGCGCGTCGAACCAGCGCGCCATGTGCTCTACCAGCGTGGCCGTCCGGTCCCGCGCCTCGGCTTCCTCGTCGGTGAAGGCCGCGTTGAGGCGGCTGCCGATCTCGTGCAGAACCGCATCCCGGTCGATCGAGATCACCCGGCCGCCTGAAACCACCTTGCGGCCACCCACGTACACCGTGTCCGCGGCCATCTGCCGGCTGCGCTGCAGCACCGCGTCGACCAGCGGAACGCCGGCCTCGATGAACGGGCGCGCGATGTCCTTCCAGTCGACCAGCACGATATCCGCCGCCTTGCCGGGGTCGAGCCGGCCGATGCGGCCTTCAAACCCGGTGCTCGCCGCGCCATGCTCGGTCGCCATCCGCAGGATGTGCCCGGCGGACGGCCGGAAGGTGCCCAGCCCCGGCTCGCGGTGCAGCGCCCAGGCGAGCCGCATCTCCTGCAGCATGTCGCGGTCGTCATTGATCCCGGCCTGGTCGATGCCCAGGCAGACCGGCACGCCCTTCTTGAGCATTGCGTTGACCGGCGCGATGCCGCTGGCCAGCCGCAGTCCGGAGCTGGCGTTGTGACAGATCGAGCAGCCGCAGTCGGCCACCAGGTCGAGGTCCTCGTCGTCCGCCCAGATGCCGTGGCCGAGCGTCAGATTGCGGGTCAGGCAACCGATGTCCGCCAGGTGGCGGATCGCCGAGGTGCCGTAGGCGCGGCGCGCGAATTCCGCCTGCAGCCGGGTTTCCACCAGATGCATGTGGATCTTGGAACCGGTGCGCTGCGCAGTGTCGAAGATCGCGGTCAGGCAGTCGTCCGAGCACCAGTGCAGGTTGGCCGGCGCAAGTTGCCACGAGACGCGATCCGGGTCCGACCGCGCCCAGGCCGCCTTCTCCGCCTCGAACCAGCTCATGTGCGCACCAATCGGTGCCTTGCTCGCGGCCAGTCGCGGCCGCCAGTAGGCGGCCTCGTCCTGCGGCAGCCCGGCGAGGAAGGGTTCGTCGTCCTCGTGCACGAGCTGGTTTCGGTCGCGGATCATGAAGGAAAAGGAGACCCGCATGCCGATGTCGCGATAGGCGCCGATGACCGTGTCGGAGAGCTCCGTCCAGTAGTCCGCGTCGCCCGTCAGCCCGGGATGGATGTGCTGGACCGTGGTCGTGCCGGA
>JBFHII010000083.1:0-8865 GCA_041596535.1 Breoghania sp.
CCCCCGGGACTCAGGTCACATCGGGCAGGACTTGTCCGCCATGTAGTCATGAACCTCGATCTTGCCGGCGATGATGTCCGCCGTGGCGCTGTCGACCGCCGCCTTCATCTCCGCCGTGATCAGCTCCTTGTTGTTGTCGTCAAGCGCCCAGCCCACGCCACCTTCGGCAAGGCCGAGAACCTGGACCCCGGCGCTCCAGTTGCCCTTGGCCGCATCATCGAACGCGCTGTAGACAGCCACGTCGACCCGCTTGAGCATCGAGGTCAGCACGGAGCCCGGGTGCAGCGCGTTCTGATTGCTGTCGACGCCGATTCCCAGCTTCCCGGCATCGGCAGCCGCCTGCAGCACACCAATGCCGGTGCCGCCGGCGGCGTGATAGACGACGTCAGCGCCGCGGTCGAACTGCGACATCGCAAGCTCGCCGCCCTTGGCGGGATCATTCCATGCGGCGCCGGTGGTGCCCGTCATGTTCTGAAACACCTCGGCGTCCGGATTGGTGGCCTTGACGCCCTGAACGTAACCGCAGGCGAACTTGCTGATCAGCGGGATATCCATGCCGCCGACAAAGCCGACCTTGCCGGTCTTGGACGCCATGGCGGCGAGAACGCCGACCAGATAGGAGCCTTCATGCTCCTTGAAGACGATCGAGCGGACGTTCGGCAGATCGACAACCATGTCGACGATGGCGAACTGCGTCTCGGGAAATTCCTTGGCGACCTTTTCCACCGCCTGGGCATAGGAAAAGCCGATCGCGACAATCGGGCTCATGCCGCGGCGTGCAAAGTTGCGCAGTCCCTGTTCGCGCTGGCTGTCGTTCAGGATCTCGTAGTCGCGGTACGCGGTGCCGGTGTCGGCCTTGTATTTTTCCGCACCGTTGTAGGCGCTCTCGTTGAACGACTTGTCGAACTTGCCGCCCATGTCATAGACGACGGCAGGCTGTTCCGCCGCCATCGCCGCCGAGGACATCATCGCGAGTGCCGCGGCGCCCATCAGATTCACGATCGATTTCATCCTGCTCTCCATCGTTCCGGACGCCGCGTTCCCCCGGGCGTCATCGATTGAACTTCGCTTCGAACGCTCATGCTCCCACCGCACCTACGCAGATTGCGGCAGTTCTTCCGCGATCGCCGAGGCAAGGCTCTGCGCCAGCGTCTCGTCAACCACAAGATCGGTGATCACTCCGGTGCGCAGGGCCGACAGGGTCGCGGCCGATTTGGAGATGCCGCCCGCCAGCGCCACGACGCGCGCGCCGCGCACATCCTCGAACGGCAAACCCACCGCCTGTTCACCCAGGTCCACGGGCACCACCGCGCCCTGGATGTCGATGAAACGTCCCATCAGGTCGCCGACCGCGCCACCGCGACGCAGCGACGTCTGCTCGTCCGGCGAGATCAGCCCCATGCGCACCAGATGGCCTTCATTCTCCAGCGAACCGATGCCGACGACAAACGTATCGGACCGACGCGCTCGCACCAGCAGTTCCTGCACGCTCGGCTGGGCGAGGAACATCTCCTTTTCCGCCACCGTCGCCGCCAGATAGGGCACCGGCAGATAATAGCCTTCTCCGCCGGTGCGCTCGACCATCTGCTGCACGACGTCGTAGGGGTTTGCCGACAGCTTGCGCGTCAGGCTTCCGGAAATGGAAACGATCGCCAGGTCCTCGCGCGCGACGCGCGGCATGGCCATCACCGCCGCCTTGAGCGTCCGGCCCATGCCGACCCCGACCTGCGTGATGTCGCCCGTGCCCAGCATTCCGGCGAGCAGATTGCCCGCGGCCGCGCCGACACTGCGGATCGCGGCTTCCTCGCCGGCGGTGCCTTGCGAGATATCCGGCGCGACGATGCAGTTGTTGAGACCGAACGTGCGCGCGAGGTTTTCTTCCAGCTCCAGGCATTCCAGAGGCCGGCCCTCGATCTGGAAGCGGACGTAGCCGTTGCGCTGCGCATGGGCGATCAGGCGATGCACCTTGGCGGGAGACACACCCAGACGCGCCGCGATGTCACCCTGGGTGCAACCGCCGACAAAAGACATCCACGCCGCGCGAATGGCGAGATAGGTGGTCCAGTCCTCACGTCCGTTCATTGTGTTCGCCCAATCAACATGGCGTCTTCATGCGAGCAGCCCGTTCATCCTTACGCAGCACCATGCCCTGCCCGGCGCGGGCTGATCAATTATTGGGCAGACGCGGTGCATGTCCCGGCCATTCGTTCATGACACGCCGCGGGCTTGACGATGGATCGCCCCGCTGCGCCTGCTTGCCCGCGTCACCACAAGACCTTGATCCCACGCCCCCATTCGCTCCATAGCCGCCCGAAACACGCGCATGGCCAGGTTCCGGGTGTCGCTCGAAGCGCCTTCCGGCGCCCACGCCTCCGTCTGGCACACTGCTTGCTTGCCTTTTGCAACAGCCCGCCCGACGCAACAGCGGGGCCAAGGAGGTGAAAAAATATTCACCGGTCGCGATTTCTTTCACGAAGCCCACCACGAATGGGTGTCGTGGTCAAGAGGCGACTGTTCGAAATGCACCGCCGATGAGACGCATGGCACACAGCCTGCGCATCGGCGTACGTATACTTGAAGCAATTGCTACTAATGCGCAATTTTATCGTCGGTGGTAATGCTACATATACGTCATTTTGACAATTTAACTTAAAATTAACCAAATTATATTAGAATTATATGCGTATTTGACCGACTTCAATGCTTGAAGCCTTGGCCGTAATATCTCGCCCAAGATTGAATAGTCGATCATGTACTTACGCCAATCGCCGGAATAGCAACTCTACTTATGAACATCAGTTCATTGGGTCTCTATCCAGGCATTGACGGCCAGATAGCCGCGATCAAACCGGAACACCTTGCGCGACGCGCCGCCCTCCCAGGCCAAAGGTGACCGGATGACACGGCTGTCGATACCACGTGCACAAAGGACCTTGCCGATGCGTCGTGTTCAACAAGTAGCCAAATCAACGATTGCAGCTGTCGCCTTTGCCTCCGCGGCAGCGATCGCCCTCCCCGCGCATGCCGCCAGCTCCGTGAACTACGACCCGGCGGCGGAAGTCGATGTGGAACTGATCCTCGCCGTCGATATCTCCCAGTCGATGGACGACGACGAACAGAAGGTGCAGCGCAAGGGCTACGTTTCCGCGCTGACCTCGCCGGAGGTGCTGGAAGCCATCGCCATCGGCCCCACCGGACGCATTGCCGTGAGCTATGTCGAATGGGGCGGGGACGGCGAACAGTACGTGATTGCGGACTGGCAGATCATCGACGGGCCGGAAACCGCCTCCACATTCGCGTCCAAGGTCGCCGAGGCACCGCTGCGGCAGGTGCAGCGCACCTCGATCACCTCCGCACTCAGCTTTTCGGTGGCAATGATCGAAGAAAACCAGTTCTTCGGGTTGCGCAAGGTCATCGACATGTCGGGCGACGGGCCGAACAACCAGGGTGGACAGGTGACCGAGGCGCGCGATCTGGCGCTGTCCAAGGGCATCACCGTCAATGGTCTTCCCCTGATGCTGAAGGGCACCGGGGACGGCTGGTACCACATGCCGAACCTCGACCACTACTACGAGGATTGCGTCATCGGCGGACCGGGCGCCTTCACGATCCCCGTGCACTCCAAGGACTCCTTCGCCGACGCGATCCGCATGAAGCTGGTGCTCGAGGTCGCAGGCATCTCGCCGAGCCCCGCCAATGGACGCGACACCGTGATGTTCGCCAAGGGTCGCCGGCTGATCCCCTGCGACCTGTTCAACTGAACGGAGCTCCAGAGCGCCCGCCCGCCGGACTGGCGCAGCGGCGGCGACACGGCTCAACCCCGCAAAGGTGCGTTTCTCCCCGCTCCTTTGCATTCCGGCTGCGGCTCCCATGGTGCCGCAGCCTTTTTTATGATCACAGTTGCGACAGCGGACGGGCTTGCGACTTTGCGCCGGCCGTCCGCTCTGCCAGACTGATCCCGGGTGCGGGGCGCGAATCGCGATTGTCCGAGGGTCTTCGGACGGATCGCGCTTGTGGATGACACCCCATGCACCAGCCAGCGGTTTGCCGTTTCGCCGTCGTCCGAACAGCCTTCGGGCCAATCCTCCTCGCCCTCGCGATCCTTCTGCACGCCGCGTCTGCTACACGGGCCGAAGAGGTCGACCTCGCGCTGGTGCTGGCCGTCGACGTTTCCTATTCGATGGACGAGGACGAACAGCGGCTGCAACGGCTGGGTTACATCAATGCCATCACGTCGCCGCAGGTCCTGCAGGCCATCGCAGCGGGGCTTACCGGCAAGATCGCGCTGGCCTACGTGGAATGGGGCGGCACCATCTCGCAGCACACGCTGGTCGACTGGCAGGTGATCTCCGACCGCGCGTCGGCCGAACAGTTTGCCTCGGACCTGGCGCGCGCCTCCCAGCAGCGGGTGTTCCGCACATCGATCAGCGGCGGCCTGTTCTATTCCGCCAACATGCTAAACCGCCTACCGCACACGGCGCTGCGCAAGGTCATCGACATCTCCGGCGACGGCCCCAACAACCAGGGGGCACCAGTGCATTCCGCCCGCGACGAGATCGTCGCGACAGGAGTCTCCATCAACGGCCTGCCGCTGATGCTCAAACGGGCGACGTCCGGCTGGTACGACATCGAGAACCTGGACGCGTACTACACGCAATGCGTCATCGGCGGGCCTGGGTCCTTCGTGATCCCGGTACGCGACATCACGGCATTCGCAGAGGCCGTGCGCATGAAACTGGTGCTGGAGATCGCCGGGCTTACGCCGCCCGCCGCCGATGGCGCCCCGGACACCAATATTCCCGCTGCCTTGCCCCCGGTCCGCAACGCTGCGTTTGATCCCGATTTCTGCCTCATCGGCGAACGGCTTTGGCTGGAACGCATGCGCGATCGCGAGTGGGACTGACGATACGCCTGCGCGATACCCCTAAAATTTCGGCCCGCGATTGAAAGACAGGCGAATTCTTGTCATTCAGTAGGGGCCATCCGCGCGTGGCTGGCGCAACACGAACGGAAACCCATGACCGATCATCCGACCGTCGCCCTTGTTGCCCATGACGCCAAGAAATCCGGCCTCGTCGAATTCGCCAGGAATCACGCCGACCGCCTGCGCGGTTTCCGGATCGTTGCGACCGGCACCACCGGCGCACGCGTCAAGGAAGCCTGTCCCGACCTCGACGTGGTGCCGGTCAAGAGCGGACCGCTGGGCGGCGACCAGCAGATCGGCGCGATGATCGCCGAAGGCAAGCTGACGGCGCTGATCTTCTTCGCCGACCCGCTGACCACCATGCCGCACGATGTCGACGTGAAGGCCCTGATGCGGCTGGCGCTGGTCTACGACCTGCCAATGGCGCTCAATCCGGCCACGGCCGAATATGTCATCGACGCGCTCGCCGAAAGCGCACCCGGCACCCTGCGGCGCGCGGGCCTGGCCTCGAAAACTCCATGATCACCTCGACGAGCGAACAGGCGGCCTGGCGCTACCCGGTGCTGATTGCCGACATCGGCGGCACCAATGCGCGCTTCGCCATGCTGGTCGACGCCCATGCCGCCCTGCCCGACGCCGTCGTCGTGGCCACGGATGATTATGCGGGCCTTGGGGAAGCGCTGTCGGATGCGATGCTGGCGCGCACTTCGGTGCGGCCGCGCACCGCCATCATCGCCATGGCGGGTCCGATCAAGGGCGATCGCATCCAGCTCACCAATGCCCCCTGGCTTATCGAGCCGCGGGCGCTCATCGAAACGCTTGGCCTTGAGACGGTTATCCTGCTCAACGACTTCGAGGCCCAGGCGCTGGCCCTGCCGGGCTTCGGCGAGAATGACCTGCAGCAGATCGGCGGCGGCAGCGCCGTCCCGCATGCGGCGAAAGTCGTCATAGGCCCGGGCACCGGGCTGGGTGCGGGCGCGCTGATCCATGCGGCCAACCGCTGGATTCCGGTGCCCGGTGAAGGCGGCCACATCGAGATCGGCCCGGTGAGCGACGAGGAATACGCGCTCTGGCCGCATATCGAGCGCAGCGGTCGGGGCGCCAATGCCCGCATCGGCGCGGAACAGCTCCTGAGTGGTCAGGGCATGGTGCGGCTGGCCCGCGCCTGCGCCGCTCTCGACGGCGTGCCGCAGCCGTTCGACAACCCGCGCGATATTGTCGAGGCCGCCGACCGGGGCGATCCGCTTGCAACCCGGACGCTGCAGCATTTCTCGATGGCGCTTGGCCGCGTCGCGGGCGACATGGCGCTGATCTTCATGGCGCTGGGCGGCGTCTATCTTGCCGGTGGTATCCCTCCGCGCATCGCCGGGGTCCTCGATTCAGGTGCCTTCCGCCGGGCCTTCGAGGCCAAGGCGCCGCACGAGGCGATCATGGCCGATATCGCCACCTTCATCGTGCACCACCCGCAGCCGGCGCTCGACGGGCTGGCGTCATTTGCCCGCACGCCGAGCCGCTTCGCCGTCGATCTCATCGACCGGATGTGGCGCGCCCAGTGATGCTGCCCGTCGACGCCATTCTTCCGGACCTGCTGGCAGCGCTCGAGCACGCCCCCAACGCCGTGCTGGTGGCCCAGCCCGGCGCGGGCAAGACCACCCGCGTGCCGCTGGCGCTGCTGGATGCCGGCTGGCGCCGCGACGGCAAGATCATCGTGCTGGAGCCGCGCCGGATCGCGGCCCGCGCCGCAGCAAGGCGGATGGCGCAGACGCTCGGCGAGCCTGTCGGCCAGACGGTCGGCTACCGGGTGCGGATGGAAAGCAGGACCTCGCGCGCCACCAAGATCGAGGTGGTCACAGAGGGCGTGTTCACCCGCCTGATCCTAGATGATCCCGAACTCTCCGGCGTGGCCTGCGTGCTGTTCGACGAATTCCACGAACGCAGCCTCGAGGGCGATCTGGGCCTGGCGCTGGCGCTGGACGTGCAAGGCGCGCTGCGCGAGGACATCCGGCTTGTGGCCATGTCGGCGACCATCGATTCAGCCCGCGTCGCGGGCTTGCTCAACGGCGCGCCGGTGATCGAGAGCGAGGGCCGCGCCTTTCCCGTCAAGACGCGCTACCTGGGCCGCGACGCCCATGCACGCATCGAGGACCGGATGACCCGCGCCGTCCTCAAGGCGCTCGATGAGGAAACCGGCTCGGTGCTCGCCTTCCTGCCCGGCCAGGCCGAAATCCGCCGCACGGCGGAGCGTCTGGACGGAAAACTCGACGCCAGCACGGATCTGGCACCGCTCTATGGCGCCCTGACGGGCAGGGAGCAGGACGCAGCGATCCGCCCGAGTCCGGCCGGGCGGCGCAAGGTCGTGCTGGCAACGGCGATCGCGGAGACCTCACTGACAATCGAGGGTGTGCGTGTCGTCATCGATGCAGGTCTTGCGCGCGTGCCCCGCTTTGAACCGGCAACCGGGCTGACACGGCTGGAAACCGTGCGCGCGGCGCGTTCGTCCGTCGATCAGCGGCGCGGGCGCGCGGGCCGGACGGAGCCCGGCGTCTGCTACAGGCTGTGGGACGAGGCGCAGACCCCCGCCCTGCCCGCGCATGAGCGGCCACAGGTGCTGGAAGCGGACCTGGCCGGACTGGCGCTGGATCTGGCGCTGTGGGGGACCGCGGACCCGTCGCAGCTCGCCTGGCTCGATCCGCCACCGTCCGCCGCCTGGACGGAAGCAACCAATCTCCTGCGCGATCTCGACGCCATCACCGCGCAAGGCCGTATCACCGACGAGGGCCGGGCACTCGCCCGCCTTCCCCTGCACCCGCGGCTGGGGCACATGATCCGCCGCGCGGCGTGCGAGGGCCGTGGGGCGCTGGCGGCCGACATCGCCGTTCTGCTGGGCGAACGCGGGCTCGGCGGCTCCTCCACAGATCTGCGCGAACGGCTGCGCGGCCTGCGGCGCGACAAGGGTCAGCGCGCCCGGGACGCGAAGGCCATGGCCGCGCGCTGGCTGCAGCAGGCCGGCGGGGATGACGCCCGGCAACCGGGCGAGGAGGAATACGCCGGACTTGTCCTTTCGCGGGCCTACCCCGACCGGGTGGCGCAGGCGCGCGGCGCCCATGGCGCCTTCCGGCTCGCCAACGGACGCGGCGCATCGCTTGCCGAAACCGACGCGCTGGCGCGCGAGCCGTACCTCGCGATCGCCGAGGCGCAAGGCAGTGCCAGGTCTGCCCGCATTCTGCTCGCGGCGCCGATATCGCGCGAGGAAATCGAGAGCGAGTTCGCCGCACATATCGAGGACGTGGAAACCGTGTCCCTCGACCCGTCAGGAAACGCGGTCCAGGCCCGGCGGCAGCGCCGGCTCGGCAAGCTCGTGCTCAACGACCAGCCACTCGCCAATCCCGACCCGGAGCGGGTCAAGACGGCGCTGCTGGACGCCATCCGCGATCGGGGGCTGGACGCGCTGCCGTGGTCGAACGAGCTCAGACGGTATCGGGCGCGCATCGGCTATCTGCACGACTCCCTCGGTGAACCGTGGCCGGACGTCGCAAGCGCGCATCTTCTCGCGACGCTGGACGCATGGCTGGGCCCCTATCTGGCGGGCAGGAAATCGCTCAAGGACATTGCCTCCGGTGACGTGAAAATGGCGCTCGACGGCTTGCTGCCATGGGACCGCCGCCACGAACTGGACACTCTCGTCCCCAGCCATTTCGAAGCCCCCACCGGCTCCAGGGTGCCGATCGACTATGCGGCAGACCCCGGACCACGGATTGCCATCCGCGTACAGGAACTCTTCGGCCTCGACCGCCACCCCGCCGTCGCCGGCGGCAAGATCCCGCTGCTGGTCGAGCTGCTCTCCCCGGCACAGCGGCCCATCCAGCTCACGCGAGACCTGCCCGGATTCTGGCGCGGCTCCTGGGCGGACGTCAAATCCGAGATGAAGGGGCGCTACCCCA
>JBFHII010000084.1:0-8853 GCA_041596535.1 Breoghania sp.
CACCGGCGGCCAGAACGCGGCCAACCACGTTGCGCGCGTAGTATCCGCGGAACCCGGTGATCATCGTGTTGAGGCTGGTCGCCTGGGCGTTCAGCGAGGCGTCCGACAGGTTGCGCAGGTCGAGCCAGACGGCAACCGGCAACAGTATCAGCGCGGCCGCCACCATCACCGCGATCCATTGCGGTTTGCTCATGAAATAGCGCCACAGGGTATCCATCGCCTCACCTCGCGGATCATGACCAGCAGGGCTTTCGCACCCGCTGGTCATGCTGGCCGATTCACGGAACGTGAGGATAGGTCCCGCGACCGATTCGGGAAATGACGATGGACATGGTTCCGCGTCAGTTGCCGCGCGTCAGGCACTCACGCAGGGATTCTGCCATCTGGCGGATCAAGGTGACGTAGAGATCGGGGCCGTTCTCGATTCCCGCACCCAGAGGATCGAGGGTGCCGGCGCGGGCTCCGGTGCCTTCCGTGACCACGGAGATCAGCTTCGGTTCGAACTGCGGCTCGGCGAACACGCATGTCGCGCCGCTGTCCTCGATCTTGTGACGGATCTCGGCAACGCGCGCGGCTCCGGGTATCACGTCCGGGCTGACGGTGATCGATCCCGCTGCATTCAGGCCAAAGCGGCTTTCGAAATTCTGATAGGCGTCATGGAAAACGATGAAGGGCTTTTCCCGCACGGGGACCAGCATCGTCTCGACTTCCGCAATCAAGTCATCGAGCTGGGCGTCGAGTGCTTCAGCGTTCGCCTCGTATTTCACGGCATTTTCCGGATCGGCCTTGGCGAGCGCCGCCTCGATCGCGTGCACGAGCACCTTGGCGTTCTGCGGGTCCAGCCAGATGTGCGGATTGAATTCGCCGTGCTGATGGTCGTCTTCGTGCGCGTCCTTGTGTTCGCCCTCGTCTGCGTGATCGTCGTGGGCGTGTTCCTCGCGCTCGTCGTGATGCGCTTCATGATCTTCGTCGTGCGCCTCATGATCATCGTGGTCTTCGTGCTCATGACCCTTGTGCTCATGTTCATGTTCATCGTGGCCAGACTCTTCATGGTCATGGGTCTCGAAGGCGCCGCCTTCGCGGAACTTCAGCAGCGTCAGGCCTTCGGCGTCCAGCAGTTCTACGGTCGCTGCATTCGATGCGAGGCTAGCAAGCGGCTTCTCGAGAAAGGCTTCCATTTCCCGGCCGATCCAAAACACAAGATCGGCGTTCTGGAGTTCGCGAGCTTGCGACGGTTTGAGCGAATAGGTGTGGGGCGAGGCCGCGCCGTCCACGAGAAGCGCCGGTTCGCCGATGCCTTGCATGACGCCGGCAACGAGCGAGTGGATCGGCTTGATCGACACGAGAACGGTGGGGTCTGTCGCGGACGCGGGTGCAGATGCGGCGATCAGGGCTGCGGAGCCGATCAGGAGGGAACGAAGCGCTTTCATGGAAACCTCGGAATGCGATTGAAGACGGAAGCGAGAAGGGTATCTCTGTAATGTTATGTCATTACATCGATTGCGTAACGGTATAACGTGTGCCATATAATTCGGCAAGCGCTGAAAAGATGTTTTCCGGGTGGTTGGGATCTGTCCGTCATCATCACCCCTGAAGCGCGCGTTCGTTTGCCGGCCGGCTCAAAGCGGGGCCTGTTCAACTCACTGGATCCATCCGATGCTCAGTCCGTCCCCCATGCTCGTATCGCTTCGCAATGCCGGAGTCTTTCGAGACGGCCGCTGGCTGGTGCGCGGGGTGGATCTGTCGGTGGCGCGCGGCGAGATCGTCTCGTTGATCGGGCCGAACGGCTCGGGCAAGTCGACAAGCGCCAAGATGGCTCTGGGGATTCTCAAGCCGGACGAGGGGGAGGCGTCGCGCTCGCGAAAACTGGTGGTCGGCTATGTGCCGCAGAAAGTCTCAGTTGACTGGACGCTGCCGCTGACGGTCGAGCGCTTCATGCGCCTGACCTCGAAACTGCCGAAGTCCGAGCTTGAGGCGGCGCTCGCCAGCACCGGCATCGAGCATCTGGCGAAGGCCGAGGTGCGGCATCTGTCAGGCGGCGAGTTCCAGCGCGCCATGCTCGCCCGGGCGATCGCCCGTAAGCCGGATCTCCTGGTGCTGGACGAGCCGGTACAGGGCGTGGACTTCTCCGGCGAGATCGCGCTCTACGAGTTGATTTCCGAGATCCGCAATACGTTGGGATGTGGCATCCTGATGATTTCGCACGATCTTCATGTCGTGATGGGCGCGACCGATCAGGTGATCTGCCTCAACGGTCACGTGTGTTGCAAGGGCGCTCCGAAGATGGTTGCCGAAAGCGCGGAGTACCGCAGGCTGTTCGGGGATCACGCCGCAGCGACGCTGGCGGTGTACGAGCATCATCACGATCACACGCATCTGCCAGATGGCCGCGTGAAACACGCCGACGGCAAGATCACCGATCATTGCCATAACGAGGATGGGCATCACCACGCGCATGATCACGCGGGGCACGGGCACACGGAGCATCGCGATGCTGGATGATTTCTTTGTTCGCGCAATCATCGCCGGTGTCGGCGTGGCGCTGGTGGCGGGTCCGCTGGGCTGTTTCATCGTCTGGCGCAGGCTGGCCTATTTCGGTGATACGCTGTCGCACGCGGCACTGCTCGGGGTGGCGCTGGCGTTTCTGTTCCAGCTCAACATCACCGTGGCGGTTTTCGCGGTCTCCGCCGCGGTGTCCATGCTGCTTCTGGTTCTGCAGCGGCGCGGCACCCTGTCATCGGATGCGCTTCTCGGCCTGTTGGCGCATTCGGCGCTGGCGCTGGGGCTCGTCTGCCTGGCGTTCATGTCATGGGTGCGGATCGATCTTATGGGCTTTCTTTTCGGCGACATTCTCGCCGTCTCGAGGATGGATATCGCGCTGATCTACGGCGGTGGTGCTCTGGTCATCGGAGTGCTGTGCTGGATCTGGCGGCCGATGTTCGCCTCGACCGTCAATCGCGAGATCGCGGAAGCCGAGGGCATGCCCGCGGATGTTTCCAACGTCATCTTCATGCTGCTGATGGCGCTGGTGGTGGCAATCTCCATGAAGATCGTCGGGGTGCTGCTGATCACCGCGCTGCTGATCATCCCGGCTGCCACCGCACGGCGGTTCTCCCGCGGCCCGGAACAAATGGCCGTCCTGGCGGGGATCATCGGCGCGGCTGCCGCGGTTCTGGGGCTGTTCGGGTCGCTGGAATGGGACACGCCCTCCGGCCCCTCCATCGTCGTGGCCGCGTTGGTGCTGTTTGTCATCAGCCTGACGCCGCTGGCCGGCCTTGTCGCGCGCCGGCGCCTTGATCCCGGGAGCCAGTCATCATGACCGATCACGTGCACACAGATCATCACACGCGCGCTCAACTGACCAAGAACCAGGCCCTGGTGTTTGATGCGCTGGAACGCGCCGAGGAGCCGCTGAGTGCCTACACCATCCTTGACCGGTTGCGGGAGGCAGGTTTCCGTGCGCCGCTGCAGGTGTATCGGGCGCTGGACAAGCTGCAGGATCTCGGCATGGTGCACCGGCTGGAAAGCCTGAATGCCTTTGTTGCCTGCCGCCATCCCGAGTGTGAAACCCATGCGGCCATGGGATTTGCTATCTGCGAGAAATGCGGAAAGGTCACCGAATTCGCGACCGACAGCGTCGCCGGCCAGCTTGGCGACTGGGCCCGGTCGCAGAATTTTGCCCTGAAGAAGACGACCATCGAGCTGCGTGGCCTGTGTCAGCCCTGCCAGGCGGCGTGAGCCGCACACCCTCGACCATGTCATGCGCGCGCCTGCAGGACCCCGAAATCCGGTCTTGGCGGGCCTTTTGTTTCCGGTTAAACCATAAACGCATACACCGGTATACAAAATGAGAGGCGCAGCCCGATGACACGGTCCTCATCGATTGAGAACATTGATCTCCTGGTTCTGGAAGGCGACGGAATCGGGCCGGAGATCACGGCCGCGACGTTGGACGTGTTGCGGGCGGCCGATGGCCTTCTGGGGCTCGGTCTGCGCTTTGAAACGGCGGAGATCGGGTTTGCCGCGCTGAAGGCTTCGGGCACGACCTTTCCCGATGCCGTGGAGGCGCGGGCACGCGCGGCCGACGGTGTGATCCTGGGTCCGGTGTCGCACAACGACTATCCGCCGGTGGCCCAGGGCGGGGTCAATCCTTCGGGCCTGCTGCGCAAGCGGCTGGACCTGTTCGCCAATATCCGTCCCGCATTGACCTATGACAACCTGCCGCCGCGTTGCGGCAAGCCGGTGGACCTCGTCGTGGTGCGCGAGAACACCGAAGGCTTTTACGCGGACCGGTCGATGTTCGCCGGCCCCGGTGAGTTCATGCCCGACGAGGACATGGCGCTTGCCGTGCGCAAGGTGACCCGGAAGGCGTCCATGCGCATCGCCGAAGCGGCCTTCGAACTCGCCATGGAACGGCGCCGCAAGGTCACCGTGGTGCACAAGGCAAACGTGCTGCGATTGTCCGATGGTCTGTTTCTCGAATGCACCCGTGCGGTTGCGCAGCGCTATCCCGATGTCGTGGTGGAGGAGCAGCTTATCGACGCGATGGCGGCGCTGCTGGTGCGTGACGCGAGCCTCTACGACGTGATCGTCACCACCAACATGTATGGCGACATCCTGTCCGATCAGGCAACCGAGATTGCCGGAAGCCTCGGTATGGCGGCGTCGTTGAATGCGGGTAAGGATCATGCGGTTGCTCAGGCGCAGCACGGCTCGGCGCCCGCGATTGCCGGGCTGGACAAGGCCAATCCGTGTTCGCTGATCGGCTCCGCCGCCATGCTGTTGCGCTGGCTCGGTCAACGCCGCGAGGCGGCGGCACTGGTCGAGGCGGCGGATCGCATCGAGGCGGCGCTGGCCCGTGCGGTCGGGCGGCCCGAGACGCGCACCGCGGATCTCGGCGGGTCGCTTGGAACCCGGGCGTTCACGCAGGCTCTGATCGGTTTTTTGTGAGATGTCCCGAATCCGGCCCGGACCGGTGATCGAGGACAGGATTCAGGGGAGAGAGCAGGCATGACCGCAACCGCGACGAGCGATGTGACCCGTGTGAGGCCGGAGGCGGTGACGCGCTTCGCCCGCGATCTTCTGGTCCGGGCAGGGTTGGGAGAAACGGATGCAACGATTGTTGCCGAGGCGCTCGTGCTCGCAGATCTCCGTGGGGTCGATACGCACGGCATCGCGCGCCTGCCCATCTATCTTGGGCGGTTGCGTGACGGCCGGGTGAAGACGGCCCCGGAGATGACCCTCGACAAGCCGACGCCGGTGGCCGCGAGCCTTGACGGCGACAATGGCCTGGGCTTTCTCGTCGGCCGTCGCGCCATGCAAGAAGCAATCTCGATGGCGGGCGAATTTGGCATCGGCATGGTGTCGGCGCGCAATTCCAATCATTTCGGGATGGCGGCGACCTACGTGTTGCAGGCGGTCGAGGCGGGGTATATCGCCCTGGTGTTCACCAATGCCTCGCGGGCCATGCCGCCCTGGGGCGGTCGGGAGCCGTTGCTGGGCACAAGTCCGTTCGCGGCCGGTGCGCCGTCAGGCAACGAGGTGCCCTTCATTCTCGACATGTCGCCGAGCGTGGCCGCGCGCGGCAAGATCCGCCGCGCCGAACGCCAGGGTCAGGCAATCCCCGAAGGGTGGGCGCTGGATGCGCAGGGCCGTCCGACAACTGACCCAAGCGAAGCGATGAAGGGCGTGGTGCTGCCGATCGGCGGGCCGAAGGGCTCGGGCCTCGCCATGCTGATGGACATCTTGGGCGGCGTGTTTTCCGGCGCGGGTTTCGCCGGTGGCGTGCGCGACCAGTACAAGGAAACCGAGCCGCAGAATGTCGGTCACCTGTTCATGGCGATCAGGCCCGGGCTGTTCATGAGCGAGGCGGACTTCCGCGCCCGGATGGATGTGCTCGTCCGGACCGTTCACGGCGCGCCGACCGCGGAGGGCTTTGACGTTGTGCTCATGCCCGGCGAAATCGAGGCGAGGCTGGAGGCGGATCGCCGCAACACCGGCATTCCCTATTCCGAACGCGAACTCGAGCTGCTGCGGGCGGCCGCCACGGAGTATGGCGTCGCCGCGCTGGCCTGACGCATTACGATCAGTTGCTTCCTTGTATCCTTACGAGGGTTTGACAAGAATACCTTGCCCAGTGGGAGATGTATAAATGGAAGTGTTGTTAGAGGCCGCGAATGCATCCCACATATCATGTTGCTCTGAGAAGCCTGTGAAGCCGTAATCATCCAGGACGACAATAGCGGAAGGCGTCAGTCGGTCCCATAGTTCTTCGATCACCGCCTTTTCGGCGGGGGCGTTGTTGAGATCTATCGACAAATAAGCGATGCGATCGAGTGGAGCCTTCGATAGTGATGCAGGGAGAATTCCCTTTACCAGCTGTGCGTTTGGGAATGGAGCAAAATTCGACTTCGCCTGCTCGTAACAGTCGAAGTAGAGGCGGTTGTGATGGCGAATGTTGTCGAGTTCGAGTGGCTCGACACCTTCCTCTGGCAGACCCTCGTAGGTATCGAAGAGATAGAAGGTCTTGTCGACGTTGGCGAAGTCCAGTGTATTGCATATGGTCACCGACAACAGTCCCAGAAAAACGCCGCATTCGACGAAGTCCCCTTCGAGCGTTAGGCCATGGCGGGCCGCCCAAACGGCCGTATGGGCGCGCCAACGGATATCGGGAACCTTGCCTCCCCCCCCGCTTTTGTTTGCGTTGACGCCCATTTTCCAGGCGGCAAGGAACTTCGGATCTTCTAATGACTTTAGATTTCGCGAGTTTACACCAAGGCCGTCGGTCTGAAATTCGGGTCGCATCGGCTTGTTTATCTTAAAAAATTTTCGGACTTCTGTGCGCAATCCCATGGATTTGAAATCTCCATTCACGGTGCAAATAAGGGCCCTTGGAAAAAAAACTGAATAAGTATCGTTAAATATACATATTATATTGTTATTTTAAACTCGGTTCTTCGAAGGGGGGTACTTCAGGTCATTCGTCCACCAGAGAGTTTCGAACGCGCCGGTTCGCCAAACGTGACCGGGTCTCCCGTTCGAACGCGCTCCGGGTCATTGAAAAATGGACATGAGGTGCGCCCGCGCGCAGGGTCGTCGTTTGTGGACGAAGCCCGAGTTTTTCCGCCACCCTGATCGAGGCGATGTTGTTCGGCGCGATATCGGCGGTGACGCGCTCCACGTTCGGGCGCGTGAAGGCATGCGTGAGGACGGGGCGTGCGGCTTCCGTCGCATATCCTTTTCCCCAGGCAGCTCTCACGAGACGCCAGCCGATCTCGATGGCGCCGCCGATGGTGTCCGCGGGGATCAGCAGGACCCAGCCGAGGAAAGCGTTGTCCCGCTCCACGTGCAGGACGCTCCAGTAGCCAAGGCCGGGCGGATAGGGCCCGCGCGTGCGTTCCACGACAAAGCCGCGATGCGCGGCGGCGTCGTTCCAGGGACCGGGTATGAAGCGCGTGACCTCAGGGTCCCCGTCCATCTCGATACAGGCATCGGTGTCGGCCAGTGTGCGCGGCCGCAGAGCGAGGCGGCTGGTGCTGAAACGGGGCAGGCTCACGGGGCGTTTCCTTCACGACGAAGTGGTGACGGTACACGCAGGCGTCACGCGGCCTACAACTCCGTTTCGGCTCCGTTGACCTGCCGCAGGTTGTCGATCGGCGCGGTCAGCGCGAACTTCAGGCCGTCGGGATCATAGCGGACATCGACCCGGGCGCCGAAATCCGCCGTCAGAGTGCGGCTGATCAGTTGCGAGCCGAACCCCTTGCTCGTGGGAGGCGTCACGCGCGGGCCGCCCCGTTCCTTCCAGGTGAAGGTGAAGATCGTCTCGCCGTTCACCCGTGTCTCGCTCCAGTCGATCTCCACCGTACCGCGTTCGTTGGACAAGGCACCGTATTTGATCGCGTTGGTCGACAGTTCGTGGATGGCGAGCGCCAGCGACAAGGATTGCTTGGAACCAATGGTGAGAGGCGGACCCGATACCCGGAAGCGCTGTTCTCCGCCGCGGTGGGGGGCGAGTGCGCTGTTGACCACGTCCGTGATCGAGGCCGTGGCCGAGGCGGCGGCGGTCAGGATGTCGTGTACCTTGCCGAATGCGCCGAGGCGGTCCTGGAATTTCTTGACGGCGGCATCGGCGCCTGTTCCGCGCAGCGTCTGCGAGGCGATCGCGCTGACGATCGCAAGCGTGTTTTTCACCCGATGTTTCAACTCGCTGTTGATCAGTTGCAGGTGCTCTTCCGCCCGGACCTGTTCGGTCACGTCGATGCCTTCGACGAAGATGCCGCTCACCGTGCCGTCCGGTTCGGTGATCGGCTGGTAGACGAAGTCGGTGTATATCAGCTTCGTGGGTTCGTTCTCTCCGTCGCGAAGGCTCAGTGGCATGCGTTTGCCAAGCCGGGCGGTGCCGGTCGAAAAGGCCTCGTCGAGCAGTTCGAAAAAGCCCTGACCCTCGACTTCGGGCAGGATGTCGCGCACCGGCTTGCCAACAAAATCGCGCTCGCCGATCAAGTGGCGGAAGGCCGCATTGGTAAATTCGAACACGTGGTCCGGGCCGCGCAGCACCGCCATGAAGCCCGGTGCCTGTTCGAAGTACTCTGTCAGCCGCCGCGTGTGGTCCTTCAACGCCTCGTTGGCCAGGTGCTGGGCCGTGACATCATTGCAGACCACCAGAACACCGCCGACACCATCTTCGGTGTCGATCGGCCCGTAGCTGTATGTCCACCAGACATCCTCCCGCTGCCCGTGGCGGGTGACGGGAACGAGCCGGTCTTCGTCCCAGGTCGAGCCACGTCCGGCCATCACGTATTCGATCTGCGGCCCGATGATGTGCCAGATCTCGTCCCAGCACTCGCGGCCGCG
>JBFHII010000085.1:0-8826 GCA_041596535.1 Breoghania sp.
CGCCAACACGATCACCAAGGTCGGCATTCTCGGTGCGGGCTTCATGGGTGCCGGCGTGGCCTTCGTGACCGCCAAGGCCGGCATCGACGTGGTGCTTCTCGACCGCGACATGCAGGCCGCCGAGAAGGGCAAGGCGCATTCCGATGCGCTGATTTCCAAGCAGGTCAAGCGCGGCCGCGCGACGCCGGAGGCAAAGGAGGCGCTGCTGGCCCGCATCCAGCCCACGGCGGACTACGCCGATCTCGAGGATTGCGACCTGGTCATCGAGGCGGTGTTCGAGGATCGGGACGTCAAGAAGGGCGTCACCGAAGCGGCAGAAGCGACGATGAAGCGCGGTGCGATCTTCGCCTCCAACACCTCCACGCTGCCGATCACCTCGCTGGCGCAGGCGTCCCGGCGGCCGAAGGATTTTATCGGCATTCACTTCTTCTCGCCCGTCGACAAGATGATGCTGGTCGAAGTGATCATGGGCAAGAAGACCGGCGACAAGGCGCTGGCGATGGCGCTCGACTACATCCGCGCCATCAAGAAGACGCCGATTGTCGTCAACGACTCGCGCGGCTTCTACACCTCCCGTGTGGTCATGACCTACATCCGCGAAGGGCTCCTGATGCTCGGTGACGGCGTGCCCGCGGCGATGGTCGAGAACGTCGGCCGCATGGCCGGCATGCCCGTCGGTCCGCTGACCCTTGCCGACGAGGTCGCCCTCGATCTCGCCTGGAAGATCGTCTCCGCAACCCGCAAGGACATGGGTGACAAATACGTCACCGGTCCGCTCGATCAGATCCTGGAAGAGATGGTCGTCAAGCGCGAGCGCTTCGGACGCAAGAACGCAAAGGGCTTCTTCGATTACCCCGAGGGCGGCAAGAAACATCTGTGGCCGGCGCTTACCGAGGTCACCGGCGCGCCGAACCCCGCGGACAGTTTCGATGTCGAGGAGCTCAAGCAGCGGCTGCTGGTGATGCAGGCGCTGGAGACCGCGCGCATCTTCGAGGAAAAGGTGCTCACCGACGTGCGCGAGGCGGATGTCGGCTCCATTCTCGGTTTCGGCTTCGCACCGTTCACCGGTGGCACCCTGTCCTACATCGACGGCATGGGGACGCAGGCGTTCCTCGATCTGTGCAAGAAATTCACGAAGAAATACGGCCCCCGTTTCAAGCCGAACAAGCTGCTGCGGGAGATGGCGCAGAACGGAGAGACATTCTACGGCCGCTTCGGCAAGGGCGCCGATTCCGCGCAGTCCGACAAGGCCGCATGAGGCGCCGAACTCCCCGGGGCGCGTTTTGCGCCCCGGTTGTGATCGGGCCGGCGCGTGCCGGGCGGCAGTATCTGACAGTGCTGTGATCGGCATTGGCTTGCCGCTTGCGGCCAGACAGCGCATTGTTCCGGAAATCAAATCACCAAGGGACGGTGCCTCATGTCGGTAACGCTGGACTACTATTATACGCATATCTCTCCGTGGGCGTTTCTGGGGCACGATGCCTTCATGAAGCTGGCGGAAAAGCACGGCGCGCAGGTCAATTTTCGCCCCGTCAACCTCAGCCAGGTGTTTCCCGAAACGGGCGGGCTGCCGCTCGCCAAGCGCCATCCGGCGCGCCAGGACTACCGGTTCCTGGAGTTGCAGCGCTGGCGCGAAAAACGTGGCGTCCCGCTCAAGCTGCAGCCGAAGCATTTTCCCACCAGTCCGGTACTCGTCGATTGCACGGCCATCGTGTTGATCGGGCGCGGAAGCGCGAACGTCGCGGAGTTTTCCCGTCGGGCCTTCAACGCCTGCTGGACACAGGATCAGGAGCTGGCCGACAAGGCCACCATCGCCGGCATTCTCGAAGCCATTGGCGAAGACAGCGCGGCGGTGATCGCGGAAGCCACATCCGACGCGACCAAGTCGGCCTATGAGGCGAACTGCACGGCTGCGATTGACGCCGGCGTATACGGATCGCCCAGCTACGTGCTCAACGGCGAGGTCTTCTTCGGCCAGGACCGACTCGACCTGCTGGACGATGCCTTGAGTTCGGGCCGCGCGCCCTACCGGACCGTCACACCGGCCACCTGACGGAGCTGAGGCGTTCACGGACACCCGGGACGCCTGATCCCCGCCACAGTTTCGGGCCATCACTGCGTTGAAAGTTTTCGCATGTGCACCCGCAACACGGAGCAGGCAATGCGCAGGACAATGCTGGCTGGTGTGATCGCGGCATCCATGGTGCCGGTGGCCGCGTGGGGCGATGACGAAAGCCGGAGTCGCGCCACCGGCGACGCGGACGCGCAGCGTTACACCATGAGCGAGACGTCCGACGGGTTTCTGCGCCTCGACCGCAAGACGGGCTCGGTGGCCCTGTGCAAGGGAAGCGAGGACCGCTGGTCCTGCGTGCCCGTCCCGGATGCACAAGTGGCGATGGATGCCGACATCGACGCCCTGGAGCAGGAAAACAAGCGGCTGAGCGCACGCGTCAGGGAGCTTGAGGCGCGGTTGCGTGATATCGCCAGCAGCGCCGAGACCGATTTGCCTGAGGGCGGCGCGCGCGGCGCGGACGACGCAACACCCGGCAAGCCGGGCAAGGAACGCGAACTGACGGAGAGCGAGAAACGTCAGATCGACAAGTTCGTGGACTTCAGCGAGCACGCCATGCGCCGGTTCTTCGGCTTCATGAAGACATTGCGCGAGGAGTACGAGAAGGGATTGTGATCCCGCAGGAAGTCCGGCGTTGCTTCCTGCGGGATGCGTCTGCGGGTTACGGCTTCAACTGAAGCCGCGTGATGTCGGCGCGCGCCGCGTCCGGAAGCGGCACGGCCTTGCGGGCCTCGAGATCCAACACCAGAGCGCTCACGTCCATCACCGCGGCGAGACGGCCGGCCGCGCTGTCGAACAGGTGATGGCGAAAGCTGAAGGTCTTCCGTGTCACGCCCGTGAAGCCGGACACGACGTGTACCGGCGTGCCCGCCTTCAGCACGGTGCCGTAGCTCAGCTTCATTTCCATCGCGACACGGCCGTAATCGTTCTTTTCCAGCCACGCGCGCGTCATGGCGGTGCGCTCCCAAAGGTGCGGCGCGCCATCGGTGAAGCAGCCCAGCAGGAAGCGGTCTTCGGCGCGGCCTTCCGCGGTGCAGTCTCGCGGCATGACGGTCGCGCGGTTGACGGAGATCGCACCCGCTTCAAGCAACGCGTCTGCGGCGGCGGTGGTCGCTGCCGCCGCGGCGTCAAAGCTGCGTGGTGCGGCCAGCTCCTGCATCGGCGCCTCCACGTCTGCAAAGCGCTTGCGCAGGGCGTCTGCCGTCCTGGGCTGGGGCGCGTAACCGTCCAGAACCGTAGCCGCGAGGCGTCCGCTGGAGGCGTCGACCATCTCATGCACGACCGAAAGAACATGCGGCCCGTCAAACGCGACGGAGGAGCGCACGGTGATGAGCGCCGCGGCGAACAGTTCACCGTGATAGCGAACATGGCGTACGCGGCGCGTGCCGACGACCGCATCGCTCAAGCCGGTCAGGAAACGGAACTGGCGGTCCGCCTCGTCGATTTTCGCGAAATAGAACTGAACGTTGAGATGGTCGTTTTCGTCGCATTCCCATGTATTTACAAAGGAATTCAGAGTTTCGATTGCCGGCATTGCAGCTATCCCGAAGTTGGCGCGGGTCTTGGATCGCGCAGAAGCCGGAGTACGGCAGGGCGCCGGTCAGGTGAGCCGGTGCCGGGGCGGAGAGGCGCATCGCCCGGAACCGGCGCATTGATCGGCGGACTCGTCTCGGAGCATCGCATTTGGCTAGCCAGATGGTGCTCCGATGTGGGCGCGAAGGAAGCCGTCGATCTCCGCATTGCTCTCACGCGCGATCCGCAGAGGAAAGGCCTGGAACATGTGGCATCCGCCGGGAGTGACGCTCAACTCTGCGCTGCATCCTGCGGCCCGCCAGCGCGCGCCCATGAACAGGCTGTCGTCGAGCAGAGGATCACGGGTGCCTATGGAGAACAGTGCGGGAGGCAGACGACTGAGATCCGCGTTGATCGGGGAAATATCAGGATTTGACAGGTCTTGTCCATCGCCAAGAAAGGCATGCCCGAATTTGGTGAGGTCGCGGGTGTTCAGGATCAGCTTGTCCGTGCCCCAGTTCCGGGCGCTTGGCGACAGGCGCAGGTCGTAACACCCTGCAGTGAGCGCGGCGGCGCAAAATGGCGTCAATCCGTGTCGGTCGCGCAGGCGAACCATGGTCACGACGGCGAGATGCGCGCCGGCGGATTCCCCGCCAATCGCGAGGCGGTCCGTGCCGAAACGCGAGGAGGATTCCCGGATCAGCCAAAGCGCGGCGGCTTCGCAATCATCGGGACCTTGCGGATAGGGATGCTCGGGCGCCAGCCTGTACTCGACCGAGATCACCGCAGCACCCGTGCGCCGCGTGATCTCGTCCAGCCTGGCGTCCTGGGAATCCGCCGTCCCGAGAGTCCATCCGCCACCGTGAATGTGCAGAAACACGCCTGTCGGAGCCCCTTGCTCCGGAGCGATGATGCGCAGGGGCACGGGACCATGCGGGCCGTCGATGTTTATGGTTTCGGCGCGTGGACATTTGGGCGGCAGCGGAAATGGGCCGCGTCCCTCGGCGCGCAGCCGTCGCACTGCCTCCGGCGGCACGCTCCATTGATCGGGCAGCGCTGAAAGTGTCGCCAGCGTTTCGGCATTGAAGCGGCGGGTTTCGGTGCTGATGGCGTCGTCGGAGAAAACCGCGGGATCGGGCAGGAGCATGGGGGGACCGGAATGATTGAAGATCGGGCGTGCGCCGGGGCGCGATGGATCGGCCACACGCTACCCTCCGCACCGCGTCCTGCCAAGCCGCAGCTGCGCGGGATCATGGCGTTTGTCCAGGCAGAATGCCGCGACCTTCCATAACCGGCAGGCTCGTGGATTGAGGTAATGTATTTAACTTAATTAGTATTTCTGTTTCACTATGCCTCGTCCTGGCGAAACGCTCACCCTTAGGCAGGTGTGTGGCGCCGGCAGCGCGCGCGGGAAGTGGGCCGTTTCGCCTCTGAGTATTTGCTTGACGGTGTGATACCTCCTATCAATAACAAAACAGTCTGCTGTCGGCGAAAGACCGGGAAACAATGCGGACGATGCCGGAACCGGCGTGGGTTTGGGAGCCGCCGCCGCGAACGGGCCGAACCGGGAGGGAATACGAGTTGGCTGAGCAGTCGTCGCATCACTTCATTATTGCGGACGATCATCCGTTGTTCCGCGGTGCCTTGCGGCAGACGATCGAAAGTGTTTATCCCGGTGTCGTCATCGAGGAAGCGGGCGCGCTTGACGATGTTGCTGCGTGGCTGGACGCATCCGATGACGTTGACCTGATCCTGCTTGACCTTACAATGCCGGGCATGCGCGGCTATTCGGGTTTGATGTACCTGCGCGCGCAGCACCCGGGCATCCCGATTGTTATCGTTTCAGCCAATGAAGACCCGGTCGCCATCCGCACGTGCATGGAATTTGGCGTTTCCGGCTTTATTCCCAAATCCTTCGGCATCGATGCCATTCGCGGTGCCGTCCTGGCGGTGATGCAGGGGGAAACCTGGTCGCCGCCGGATGTCGACCTTGCAGCCGAGGATGAGACAGCCGCTCTGGTCCAGCAACTTGCCACGCTCACGCCGCAGCAGGTTCGCGTGCTGATGATGCTGAGTGAAGGTTTGCTGAACAAGCAGATCGCCTACGAGTTGAGTGTCTCGGAAGCCACCGTGAAGGCGCATGTATCCGCAATTCTGCAGAAGCTGGGCGTGGAAAGCCGCACCCAGGCCGTGATCGCGGCATCCAAGATCGAGGCGGGCCAGTGGCAGATGGCCACCTCCGAGTAACCCTTATTCCGCTGCGGGACGATCAATCTGACGCCTGAGATTGCGCACGCGGATCAGGTGCGCGCGCAGTGCGGCGGGCTTCACCGGTTTGTTGAGGATGTGAATTCTGTGCGCCGAGGCTTCCGTGCGCACGGCCGGGGTCCGGTCCGCGGTGATCAGAATGGCAGGAATGTCCGTACCAAATTGGGCACGCAGTTCCGCCACCGCGTCGATGCCGTTGCAATCGTCAAGATGATAGTCGACCAGCAGGATGTCCGGGGTCTCTTCGAGATTCTGGATCTGCAGCACGCCTTGGCGCGGACCAAGCGCCGTCTGCACGCGGCAGTTCCAGCCTGCGAGCAAGGCGTCCATTCCCGACAGGATGTTGGGTTCGTTGTCGATGACCAGCGCCAGCATGCCGTCGAGGTGACCCTGGCTCACAGGCGTCGCCTGCTTCTTGTTTCTCTCCGGCTTCGTGGTGGCGAGCGGAATCTCCACCGCAAAGCGCGACCCGCCAGCCACCTGCGAGGTGATCTGCACGGGATGCTCCAGAACCCGGCTGATGCGGTCGACGATCGAGAGCCCCAGCCCGAGACCGCGCGCCACCCGCGCGCCGTCGTCAAGCCGATGGAACTCCATGAAGATCGCCTTGCGCTTGGAGACCGGAATGCCGATGCCTGTGTCGAACACCTCGACGCTGACGTGCCCATGCCGTCGCCGGCAGCCGACCAGAACCCGGCCTGATCCGGTATACTTGAGGGCATTGGAGACCAGGTTCTGCAACAGGCGCCGCAGCAGCCTGCGGTCCGAGCGCACGGCCAGCGAGGTCTCCATGATGGTCAGTTTCAGGCCCTTTTCCTGGGCGACGGGTTCGAATTCCATGCGCAGCTGATTGAGGATCTCGTCAAGCCTGAAGGCGGACAACTCCGGCTGCATGTTGCCGGCGTCCAGCCGTGAGATGTCGAGCACCGCGCCAATGATCTCCTCGACGGACTCAAGCGAGGATTCGACGTTGCGGACCAGATCGTAGTCGCGGCCGGATTCAAACCGTTCGACAAGGCTGGACGCATACAGCCGCGCGGCATTGAGGGGCTGCAGGATGTCGTGGCCCGCCGCCGCCAGGAATCGCGTCTTGCCGAGGTTTGCGTCGTCCGCGATCGCCTTGGCGCGGATCAGCTCCTGATTCACGCGGGTGAGTTCCTCGGTGCGCTCGCGCACGCGGCGTTCCAGCGTTTCATTGGCACGCGCGAGCGCCTGCTCACCCAGCACCCGGTCGGTGATATCGGTGTAGGTCGTCACGATGCCGCCGCCGGGCATCGGATTGGTGCGCACTTCAAGCACCATGTCCTTGGAGGCGATGCGCTCCTGGAACGTTTCCATCCGGACCGCCAGCGCATCCAGGCGTTCGGAGACCTGTGCCTGAACCGAGGACAGGCCGAACTCGCCGCGTTCTGCCTGATAGCGCAGGATTGCGTCCAGCGGGGTGCCCACCTGTCCGTATTCCGGCGGCAGGCCGAGCAGGGAGCGGAACTGCCGGTTCCAGCAGATCAGCCGCAGGTCCTTGTCGAACACGCTGATGCCCTGACGCACCTGATCAAGGGCGGTCTGCAGCAGGTCGCGGTTGTACTGAATGGCCGTGGTGGCGTCGTCCAAAAGCTTCATCGCACCCTTGGACGCGGGATCACGACGCTTGGCGAGCAGCGACAGCACCAGACGCGAGGAGGCGGCGCCGATGGCGCTTGCAAGCAACTGTTCGGAGAACCGCAGCATTTGCGCTTCGGCCGGAGCATTGGGGTCGATGTCGAGGGCATGCTCGTCGCAGAAGCTGTCGAATGAACGGTTGGTGCGCTCCTCGCCGAGATAGCGTGCCACGGTGCTGCGCAGATCGCCGTTGGTTACCGACGTGCGCCAGAGCCGCAACGACGGGCTGGGCGAAAAGTCGCTTGGCAGGAACACGTTCGCCTGCAATCGCTCGGTCGGCTCCGGCTGCCGGCTCAACGAGCCGATGACATAGGCGATGAGATTGATCGTCAGGCTGAGAAACACGCCGTTGATGAACGGATCGTCGGTCAGAGCGATCAGGGCCTGGGGCCGCAGCATCGCGTAGCCGAAC
Source organism: Breoghania sp. (assembly GCA_041596535.1). Lineage (GTDB taxonomy): Bacteria > Pseudomonadota > Alphaproteobacteria > Rhizobiales > Stappiaceae > Breoghania. The sequence continues at coordinate 7,923 of JBFHII010000085.1, forward strand.
GGACCTTCGGAAAGCAGGGTGGTGGGAAGGATGTTGGACTGGGCGAATGTGGGCAGCAGCAGTGTGTAGCTCCACACCAGAAAGCCCGAAACCATGCCGGCAATCGCGCCGCGCGCGGTGGCCTGCCGCCAGATCAGCCCACCAAAAAACGCCGGCGCCAGCTGCGCGATCGCGGCAAAGGACAACAGCCCGATGGAGGCCAGCGCCGCGGTGTCGCCCGCCGCGCGGTAGTAGGCGTATCCCATCAGCAAGGTGGTGAAGATCGCCGTTCGGCGGACATAGAGCAGGAAGCGCCCCATGTCCTTGAGTTCCTTCACGTCGTCGAAGCGGCGGCGCAGCACCAGTGGCATCACCAGGTCGTTTGAGATCATGATTGCCAGGGCCACGCTGGCGACGATCACCATGGCCGTTGCCGCTGAGAGTCCGCCGATGAAGGCCACCATGGTGATCAGCGGCTCGTCGGCCATCATCGGCAGCGCCAGCACGAAGATGTCGGCATCCACCGCGCCGCCGAACCGCAGCATGCCGGCGGCGGCGATGGGAATGACGAACAGGTTGATCAGCACCAGGTAGAGCGGAAACAGCCAGATCGCCAGGCGCAGTTCCTTCTGGTCATTGTTCTCGGTGACGGCGACATGAAACTGACGGGGCAGCAGGATCGCGGCGAACATCGACAGCATGGTGAGCACCATCCAGGTGCCCCCGTTGAGCTCGCGGGAAAACACCTCGGCGACTTCCGGCATGGCGCGCGCCGCGAGCAAAAGGGCATGCGGACCGTCGAACAAACCGAAGGTGACATAGAGGCCGATAGCCAGAAACGCGACCAGCTTGACGATCGACTCGGTCGCGATCGCCAGCATCAGCCCCTCCTGATGTTCGGTGGCATCAATGTGCCGCGTGCCGA
>JBFHII010000086.1:0-8788 GCA_041596535.1 Breoghania sp.
CCGAGCCAGGCGCTCAAGCAGGGGCGGCGCAGCTCCTCCATGTGGCGCAGCATCGAGGCCGTCAAGGTGGGCGAGGCCGATGTCGCCGTCTCCGCCGGCAACACCGGCGCGCTGATGGCCATGGCGCGGTTCTGCCTGCGCACCATGGCGGGCATCGAACGCCCGGCGATCGCGGCGATCTGGCCGACCCTGCGCGGTGAGTCGATCGTGCTCGACGTCGGCGCCACCATCGGCGCGGACGCGCAACAGCTCATCGACTTCTCGATTCTCGGCGGTGCCATGGCGCGCGCGCTGTTCGGCATCGAGAAGCCGACGGTCGGGCTGCTCAACATCGGCGTCGAGGAGGTCAAGGGCCTCGAGGAAGTGCGCACGGCCGGGCGGCTGCTGCGCGAGGCGGATCTTCCCTCGCTGTCCTACACCGGCTTCGTCGAGGGCAATGACCTGGGCAAGGGCACCGTCGACGTGGTGGTCACGGAAGGCTTTTCGGGCAACATCGCGCTGAAAACCGCCGAGGGCACGGCCAAGCAGATCGGCGGCTATCTGCGCTCGGCCATGAGCCGCACGCTGATGGCGCGCATCGGCTATCTTTTCGCCAAGAGCGCGTTTGACCGGCTGCGCGAGAAGATGGATCCGAGCAAGGCGAACGGCGGCGTGTTTCTCGGCCTCAACGGCATTGTCATCAAGAGCCATGGCGGCACCGACGCGGAAGGCTTTGCCCACGCGGTCGAACTCGCCTACGACATGGCGCGCAGTGAACTCATACACAAGATCGCGGACGACCTGGTGCATTACCAAAGCGGCGGGTTTCAGGAACGGATCGATCAACAGGCAGGTGAGAAGTGAGTGTACGTCGATCCGTCGTATTGGGCTGCGGCAGCTATCTTCCGGAGAACACGGTAACCAACGCGGACCTCGCGACCAGGGTCGACACGTCGGACGACTGGATCGTCCAGCGGACCGGCATCCGCGAGCGCCACATAGCGGCCGGCGACGAGTTCACCTCGCATCTCGGCCTGCAGGCGGCGCGCGCCGCGCTTGAGCACGCCGGCGTCGACGCCCAGTCGATCGACCTGATCGTGGTCGCCACCTCGACTCCGGACCACACGTTTCCCGCAACCGCCGTCACCATCCAGGCGGGGCTGGGCATCACCCACGGCGCGGCCTTCGATCTTCAGGCGGTCTGCTCGGGCTTCGTGTTCGCGCTGACCACCGCCGACGCCATGCTCAAGGCCGGGCAGGGCACCCGCGCGCTGGTCATCGGCGCGGAGACCTTCTCGCGCATTCTCGACTGGGAAGACCGCACCACCTGCGTGCTGTTCGGCGACGGCGCCGGCGCCGTGGTTCTGGAGATCCAGGACGTGCCCGGCGACATGGCGACCGACCACGGCATTCTCACCTGCCACCTGCGCTCGGACGGCAACCACAAGGACAAGCTCTACGTGGATGGCGGCCCGTCGACGACCCAGACGACCGGGCACCTGCGCATGAAGGGCAAGGAAGTCTTCAAGCACGCCGTCGGCATGGTCACCGACGTGATCATGGACGCCTTCGAGGCCAGCGGCACCTGCGCGGAGGATCTCGACTGGTTCGTGCCGCACCAGGCCAACCGCCGGATCATCGACGCCTCGGCCCGCAAGCTCGGCATCGCGCCGGAAAAGGTCGTCACCACCGTGGACCTGCACGGCAACACCTCGGCCGCCTCGATCCCGCTGGCGCTCGACGTCGCCGTGCGCGACGGCCGGGTCAAGCGCGGTGACCTGGTGATGCTGGAGGCCATGGGCGGCGGCTTCACCTGGGGCTCGGTGCTGCTGCGCTGGTAGCAGCACGCTCCGGCCGCCCGGGTTGCCGCGGGAGCATGCGCCGCAATTGGGGCCCCGCACCCGCGCCAGCGGCACAATTGCGTATGGCAATGGTTGACCCGATCGGGCGGAACGCATACCGTAGAGCGTTGGCGTTGGAAGTTCGTCTTTAAATTCAGCACTGTCGACGAATTTGCCCAAGGAGGGGCCATGAGCGGCAAAACCGTTACACGAGCCGACCTTTGCGAAGCGGTCTACCAGAAGGTCGGGCTCTCGCGCACGGAATCGGCGGATCTGGTCGAACAGGTCCTGTCGGAGATTTCCGACTGTCTCGTGGCCGGCGAGGCGGTGAAGCTGTCGTCGTTCGGATCGTTTGTCGTTCGCTCCAAGGGCGAGCGCATCGGGCGCAATCCGAAGACCGGCGAGGAAGTTCCGATTTCCCCCCGCCGGGTCATGGTATTCAAGCCGAGCAACGTCCTGAAGCAGAAGATCAATCAGGAGCTGCTTGCGAACGGTTCCGGCGCCGAGTGAGCCGGACACTCCGAATTCCGAGCGTGAAGAAGCCCAGTGGATAAGAGTCCCGACGCTTTTCGGACGATCAGTGAAGTCGCGACGGAACTTGATCTTCCGCAGCACGTGTTGCGTTTTTGGGAAACCCGGTTTTCCCAGATCAAGCCGATGAAGCGTGGCGGCGGGCGGCGGTATTACCGCCCCGAAGACGTTGAGCTGCTGTGCGGCATCCGTCATCTCCTCTACGGCGAAGGCTATACCATCAAGGGCGTGCAGCGGATCCTGAAGGAACAGGGCGTCCGCTATGTCATGGACATCTGGCGCGAGAGCGACGCGGATGATGCCGACGGGAGCGCGGCGCCGAAGAGCGCGCGCGTCGAGCCGGCGCTGGCGTCCAGGCCGTCCGCGGCCCCCGAACCGTCCGGTGAAGCGCCGGAGGACATGCCGGAGGCCGGGCCGGATGACGGGCCGGAAGACGGGCACGACGGGGCCGGCGATGAACGGTCCGGGGCGTCCGGTCCTGCGGTTCAGCCGCCGGCGGCACCCGCCGTCCTCAACCGGCGGCAGGACGCATCGGGTGACCGCGGCGCGCCCGCGGCTCATGCGGATGCACCCGGCCCCCAGGTTTCTCCATCCGACGCGCCGCGCGGCGGGCGCGGTATCGTTCAGGAACGTACGCCGGCGGTGAACGGCAACGAGACCGAGCCGATGCCCCGCGATGTGCTTGCCGACGATGACGTGGTCGAGACCGCCGCGGCGCGCTCGTCGTTCCGCTTCATGGAGCGGTTGCGCGGCGGCGAGGGACGGCGCGATAACGTGCCGCACGAGGCGGGCCAGCAGCTGGCCAAGGATGATATCCGCCGCCTGCAGGCGACCCTGTTCGAGCTGCTGGAATGCAAGCGGCTTCTCGACCAGGCCCGCTGAACCGGTTTTCTGACACGCCCCGACAGCATCGCACCGCGCGTCACCCGCGCGGGCAAGCGCAGGCGTGCGCGCAAAAAAAAGGCGGATGATCGTCGTTGCGATCAGCCGCCTTCAGTTTTGGGAGGTCCAAGACCCGGTCCGTCGGAGGGAGAAGACCCGGCCTTGGCAGAAACCCGAAACCGCTTGGAGATCAGTTGCGGGCGAAGAGAAAGACTGGAGCGCTTTTCCTTCAAGGGAGGATTTGAAGGTCCGAGAAGCGCTCCAGGAAGGTGCGGTGTCTCCGCGAAAGCGCCTGCAGTCTGGAGGGGATCTGCAGGTGTGCGCCTCCCGGGAGGAGGGGGGAGGCGCGTCGCGATCAGGCGGAGACGCCGCGAATACCGTCGGCGCTGTTGCCCTTCGTGCTGGGCAGGGTGCCCTTGACGAAGCGGCCGAGCACCAGAGCGAGCTCGACCAGCGGCGCGAAGGAATACTTGGTGTAGGTGTTCTCAAAGGTCATGCTGGTCATTGGCCTGTCCTTCCAGGTTGCAGTCCGCGGGCCGTTCCGGCTCCGGGGCTGACTGAATTCCGTGAGTGCCAGGGTGTCGCTGCCGGTGGCAACTGGTCTCTGGCATCTGGTATACCAGAGATATAACGCATTTCTCGCGCAGCGCAATATCCCGGCCTCTGAAAATGTTGCAACGCAGATATGCGCCAGGTGCAGAGCTTCCGGCCAGCCTTGTCCGTCCAGCTTGCAAGAATCATCATTTAGGAAGAAATCTTTTTATATCAATGGCTTGATAGAAGTTCCAAATCACCCGATAGGTTTTCTCTATCGTCGCGGGACATGCAGTCCGGCGTCCCGCCGCGCCGCTGCGTCATGGTGCAATGCACAATCCGTCGCCCGGCGACGGCGCGGGAAAAGCCGCCGGGGCCGGTGCGGCCAGGCGGACCGGGTCCGGGCTGAAGGGGGCGAGAGCACTTCCGGATCGGTTGGCGCGCCGCGGCACATCTGCCGCGCGGCAATGCCGCATCGAGCCAACGTGCGAACGGCCCGCCACGGAGCGTCTGCAAGGGCAGCCCGGCAGGCACCAACGGTGGAAGGGGAAAGGTGCTGGAAGAGACGATGGAGGCCTCGCCCGGAATCGAACCGGGGTGCACGGATTTGCAATCCGCTGCGTCACCACTCCGCCACGAGGCCTCAAGCGCCCGAAACCGTTCACGGAGCCGTGAGCACGGGGAGCGCGAGCGTTGATTAGCAGAGGTCCGCCGGCATCACAATGGGGCATGTGGCACAATTGCACAGCTTTGGGTGTGTCGCTTTGGGCCGGATCCGCAATTGTGGCGATCCGGCGCGGGCAGGAGGCCCGTGAGGGCGCAAATGCGCCGCAAGCCCGGCGGTGGCCCTTGTCAGGTGGATGTGGGAGGGCTAATGAACCCTGAGCCGAGGCAATCTGACAGGACGAGGGTGTAATGGGCGATTTCGCGGTAGCCCGCCAGCGGATGGTGGATAACCAGTTGCGCACGAATGATGTGACGGATCTCCGGATCCTCGACGCGATGGGCGCTGTGCCGCGCGAGTTGTTTCTGCCCCAGGCGCGCCGCCCGGTCGCCTACATCGACGATGACGTCGCGATCCGCGATGCCGGCGATGGCAGCCCCGCCCGCTATCTCATGAAACCCCATGTTTTCGCCCGGCTGATCCAGCTCGCCGAAATCAAACCCGATGATCTGGTGCTGGTGGTCGGTTGCGCCACGGGCTATTCCGCCGCCGTGCTCGCCCGCGTCGCCGGATCGGTCGTGGGGCTCGAGGCGGATGCGGACCTGGTGGCCACGGCCGGCGAGATCCTGGTCGACGAAGGCATCGACAATGCCGCCGTGGTCGGTGGTGATCCCGCCGCCGGTCTGCCCGACGAGGGTCCCTACGACGTGATCGTCGTTGACGGCGCGATCGAGGTGTTGCCGGAGACGCTCACCGCCCAGCTCAAGGACGGCGGCCGTCTGGTCTACATCACCGGCCGGGGCAACGCTGCGGAAGCGGTGCTGATGACCCGCAGCGGCGACGCCGTCGGCACCCGCGTGGCCTTCAACGCGGCCGTGCATCCGTTGCCCGGTTTCGAGCGCCCCCGCGCCTTCGTGTTCTAGAATTCTCCTGTCAGGACAGACGCTTGCGTGCGCCCGGCGACGCCCGTTCGCCGGGTTGCCGCGACGTGAAATCGCCGCCGTTGCCTGTTGCCGTGAAGCCTCAATTAGGGTTTTTTTAACAGTTGCTCTCCGGGGCGGTTAAAAACCGGTGGCATCGGGCCTACTATCGTCGCCGAGCGGGGGCCATGCGTGGCCGGCGCCCGGCGCGTGCCGGGTTTAAGTCGTTCTGTCGGAAGGCGTTTTGGCGGTATCGTTTTTGCGGCATCGTTTTGGCGACAGTGTATGGCGGTTGGCATTGCGCCTCCCATGGGGCGCGGCGCCAGTCGTGTTGCGCTGTGCGGCAAGGGCGTTTTCCACGGCTCCTGTGTACAACGCGCAAGGGTGTGAGGCACGCGACCAGGGCGAGCCGCGGCATCGCGCGTATGCGAACAACGGCGCCGGTTCTCCGGCGTGACAATGCTCTGCGGTGCGCATGGCGGCGCACAACGCGGAGCCGGGGCCATTGGCGATACGGGCGGCACGATGCTGCTGCCCGCCTCGACTGGGTCCCGAATGCAGGAGCGGCGGTCGCAACGGCCGTCGCGAGAGGCGCTTAGTATGAGGCATCGCGCAGTGAGTATTCGTAAATCGGCCGCAGGTGCGGCGGCGTTGTTGGGCCTTCTTTGCTCTGTTGCCGGCGCGGATGCGCAGACACTGAACAACGCCCTGGCGTCCGCCTATTCCAACAATCCGAATCTGAACGCGGCGCGCGCGCAGTTGCGGGGCGTGGATGAGGGTGTGGCGCAGGCCCGGTCGGGCTGGCGTCCGCAGGTCAACGTGACCGTCAACGCGGGCCACTCGTCCACCTATTACCGCAACCCGGCCCTCAGCACCCATCAGAACACCGCCTCCGGCGGCGTGCAGATCGACCAGCCGCTGTTCCGCGGCTTCCGGACGGTCAACGGCACGCGTCAGGCCGAAGCCGCCGTCCGCGCCCAGCGCGAAAGCCTCCGCTCCACGGAGCAGGCGGTCATGTACGACGCGGCCCAGGCCTATATGGACGTGATCCGCGACACCGCGATCGTTTCGTTGCGCCGTTCGGACATCAAGTTCCTCAACGAGCAGGTGCGCGCCGCGCGTGACCGTTTCCAGGTCGGCGAGGGCACGCGCACCGATACCGCCCAGGCCGACGCCCGGCTTGCCGCCGCCCAGTCGGCGCTCAACCTGGCGCTCGCCAATCTCAATGCCAGCCGCGCCGTGTTCCGTCAGGTGATCGGCGTCGAGGCCAAATCGCTGGTGCCCGACACCATGATCCGGCGGCTGCTGCCCAAGTCGATGGAAAGCGCCATCGCCAGCGGCATCGGCAGCCATCCGGCCATCCTGGCCGCGCAGCACAACATCGATGCCGCCGCCTTCAACGTGAAGTCCATCGAGGGTGAGCTGCTGCCCACCGTGTCGCTGCAGGGCAACCTGACGCACACGCTGAACCCCGCGGCCGCCGGCACGTATGATTCCTCCTCCACCGCCGCGATCTTCGGTCATGTGAACGTGCCCATCTATCAGGGCGGCGCGGTGTCCTCGCGGGTGCGCCAGGCCAAGGAAGAACTTGGCAATGCGCGCATCCTGCTGGATGTCGCGCGCGACCAGGTGCGCGCCGCCGTCGTCGCCGCCTGGGGGCAGTTCCAGGCAGCCGAAGCCTCCATCGTCGCCGCCCGTTCGCAGGTCGAGGCCTCCCAGCTCGCCCTCAATGGCGTCGTCGAGGAGCAGCGCGTCGGCCAGCGGACCACGCTCGACGTGCTCGATTCCCAGCGCGAGCTGATCAACGCCCAGGTCACCCTCGTCACCGCGCAGCGGGACAGTCTGGTGTCCGCCTTTGCGCTGGTTTCCGCCATCGGACGCCTCACATCCGAGAATCTCCGGCTCAACGTCGCCCGGTACGATCCGGTCGAGCACGCCGAAAAGGTGCGCGACAAGTGGTTCGGCCTGCGCACTCCCGACGGGCGTTGAACGGGGATAACCCCTATTGGGGAAAGCCGGAATTTCCGCACAGGTTAATGAAGGGTTATAGTTACCGGGACGCGAATCGCTGCAAGTGTCTTTGCAGCGGTTCGAGTATGCGGTGGTAGTTACTTGTTTTGGGGGATGTCATGGCGAAGGCTGGACAGGCCCAGGAACCTTCCATGGAGGAGATCCTGGCATCTATTCGCCGAATAATCTCCGACGAAGATGCGCCCGCGGCCGCGGAAGCGGCCGACCCAACGTCTGATGCGGATACGACCCCGGAACCGGAAGCAGTGAAAATGGCAGCGGAACTCGATCCGGAAGCCGGGATGTCTCAGGACGACCTGGACAAGTTGTTCGATGAGGACGGCGGCGGTTTTGATGTCGCCGACGTTGCATTCGAGGCTGAGCCGGAACCGGAACCCGTCGAGGAAGAACCGGCAGCCGCGGACGATGAGTCCGCCGGCGACGATGATTCCGTGCTCGAACTGACCGAGGATTTCGCGGTCGATCCCGACGATCTCGACATGGTGGACATGGAAGCCGCCATGGCGTCGGGCGATGTCGCCTTCGAGGGCGCCGCCGACGACGACGCGGCCGACAGCCCGGACGAAAGCGAGGCCGACGCGGCCTTTGCGAAGGCTGCGGCGGAAGCCGAAGCCGCCGAGACCGCGGCGCGCAAGGCCGAGCCGAAGCACGAACCGGTCCTGGACCCGTCGGAATACAAGCCGATCCCCGATCACATCGAACCGGTCGAGGACAAGGATCCGCTTGTGTCCGCGCTGGCTGGCAGCGCCGTCTCCTCGCTGTTCGCCGATCTCAATCACACGGTTCTGTCCAACAACGCCAAGACGCTGGACGATCTGGTGCGCGAGATGCTGCGGCCGATGCTCAAGGCGTGGCTCGAAGCCAATCTGCCGACCGTAGTCGAGCGCATGGTGCGGCAGGAAATCGAGCGGGTTTCCCGCGGCCGCTGAGCGCGCCGCGCCACACCACAGCGGACTTTTGAGAACGCCGCCCGCCTGGGCGGCGTTTTCGTTTGCTGTCCGGTTGATTGATGCCCCCATTTGGCATTACACGCAGTCACCACGAATTTTCGAGACGGGTTCCATGCTGGACAAGACCTATGACGCGGCGGCGATCGAGCCGAGGATTTACGAGGCCTGGGAAGAGGCGGGCGCCTTTCGCGCCGGCGCCGGTGCCAAGCCGGGCGCGGATCCTTATTCGATCGTCATTCCGCCGCCCAATGTCACCGGCTCCCTGCATATGGGCCACGCGCTCAACAACACGCTCCAGGACATCCTGATCCGCCGCGCCCGCATGCTGGGCAAGGACGTGCTGTGGCAGCCGGGCATGGATCACGCCGGCATCGCCACGCAGATGGTCGTTGAGCGCCAGATGGCCGAACGCGGCGAACCCGGGCGGCGCGATCTGGGCCGCCAGGCCTTCGTCGA
>JBFHII010000087.1:0-8632 GCA_041596535.1 Breoghania sp.
GATCTGAAGACCGGCGCCATCCTGTCCGACGATTCAATCGACATCTCGTCTCGACAAGGCCACTTTCGGGCCGGCAAGATCGATGTGGACGAGGAAGGAAAGACCGTGCGCTTTTCCAATGGCATTTCGATGAAGCTGCAACCGACGGCGCTGAACGAGGACGCCGTGCCGGCGGCCGGCGCGCACCCCGTTCCCGCCACGGAGACCGCGCAATGACGCACAGGCCCTCACCGGTGATCTCATCAAGGCGCTTGCCGGCGCCATCCGGCGCGCGGCGCCCGCCGCCCGGCGCCGCGATTCTGCTCCTGGCCGTTACCCTCGGCCTGTTCGCCGCCGCCCTGCCGCTTGCGGCGCAGGCGCAGACCTTCTCCAACGCCTTCGCCGGCTTCGGCTCCAACGCCAAGGAACCCATCGAGATCGAGGCGCGCGAGTTGGAGGTGCACGACCAGAGCCGCATGGCGGAATTCGTCGGCGACGTCGTGGTGCGCCAGGGCGAGGCGACGCTGAAGACCGAGCGGCTGAAGGTCTATTACGCCGGATCGGCCACCGGCGATGCCGTCCAGAGCCGGATCTCGCGGCTCGAGGCCAGCGGCACCGTCTACATCGCCTCGCGCGACCAGACCGCCACCGGCGACAGCGCCAGCTTCGACATGGAGCGCGAGCGGCTGGTGCTTACCGGCCGCAAGGTGGTGCTCAGCCAGGGACCGAACATCGTCGTGGGCAGCAAGCTGACCGTCAATCTGAAGACCGGCAAGGTCGATCTGGAAGCGCCCAGCAAGGGCCGCGTGAAGGTGCTGATCACCCCCAACAGCTTCCGTCAGACGCCGCCGTCCAACTGACGGGCATCGGTTCGCCGCGCGCGGCAGCATCCCACGCCGGTGCGCGCCGCACCTCGACAGCGCGCGCGGAAGCCTCTAGATCAATCGGCAAGATCCTTTTCGGCCCCCGGCCCGGACAGCCTTTCGCGAGACCCGCACCAGTGAAACTGTTTTCCTTTCCCGGCCGCAAGGCCCCGACCCCCGGCATGGCCGCAACCGCTGACGGGGACGGCGCGGGCTCGAGGGACCATGACACCGGCGCGCTGGTCATCGAGGGCATCGCCAAGAGCTACCGCCGGCGCAAGGTCGTCAAGCACGTCAGCCTGTCGGTGCGCCGCGGCGAGGCTGTGGGGCTGCTGGGGCCCAACGGCGCGGGCAAGACCACCGTCTTCTACATGATCACCGGGCTGATCCAGCCCGACCACGGCACCATCCACCTCGACGGCTTCGACATCACCCGGCTGCCGATGTACCGCCGCGCCCGGCTGGGCATCGGCTATCTGCCGCAGGAAGCCTCGATCTTCCGCGGCCTCAACGTGGAGCAGAACATCCGCGCGGTGCTCGAGGTGGTGGAACCGGACAAGGCCCGCCGCGAGGCGGAGCTGGACGAGCTGCTCGGCGAGTTCGGCGTCTCGCACCTGCGCAAGTCGCCCTCCATCGCGCTGTCGGGCGGCGAGCGGCGTCGCGTGGAAATCGCCCGCGCGCTGGCCAGCCGGCCATCGTTCATCCTGCTCGACGAACCCTTCGCCGGCATCGATCCGATTGCCGTGGGCGACATCCAGGAGCTGGTGCATCACCTGACCGCGCGCGGCATCGGCGTGCTGATCACCGATCACAACGTGCGCGAGACGCTGGGGCTGATCGACCGCGCCTACATCATCGCCGCCGGCGAGGTGCTGACCGAGGGACTGCCCCGCGACATCGTCGACAACCCCGACGTGCGGCGCCTCTATCTGGGCGAACAGTTTACCTTGTAGGGAGGATCGGAATCACTCTTTACGCTTTGCCGCATTATTTGCGATAACCTGTAGGCAAGAATCGGACCAGATCGCAGGGACGCATCAACGCCATATGGCCATCTCACCGAGATTAGAGGTACGTCAGAGCCAGTCGCTGGTGATGACACCGCAGCTGATGCAGGCAATCAAGTTGCTGCAGCTGTCGAATCTCGACCTGATCAGCTACGTCGACAACGAGCTTGAGCGCAATCCGCTGCTGGAGCGCGGCGAGACCGACGACGGCGCTCCGGGCGGCGAGGCATCCGGCGTTGATCGCGAGACCGCATCCGATGCCGACACCGGATCCGCAGGCGGTCCGGGAACCGAGACAGGCGATCCATACGAGGCTTCGGCCGACGGCGGAGACGGCTTGCCGAACCCCGCGGAGAGCGATGGTGGCGAGCAGACCGCTACCGACTGGCTGGAAAGCCAGCTTGAAAAGGACCCCGCCGGCATCGCCGACAAGCTGGACACCGATTTCGGCAACGTGTTTCCCGAGGACACGCCGGGCGGCAAGAGCGACGCCGGTCCGCAGGGCGGCGACGCCTGGCAGACCACCGCCTCGCGCGGATCGGGATCGGGCGAGGATTACAACCTGGAATCCTTCGTGGCGGCCGAACAGTCGCTCGCCGGCTATCTGTCGGAGCAGATGGTGCTGGCGATCCATCGCCCCGAAGACCGGCTGATCGCCCAGAACCTGATCGACAACCTCGACGAGGCGGGCTACCTGCGCGCGGATCTCGGCGAGATCGCCGAGAAACTCGGCGCCACGCCCGAATCGGTCGAGACGGTGCTGGCCACCCTGCAGACGCTCGATCCCACCGGCGTCTTCGCGCGCGACCTGACCGAATGCCTGGCGCTGCAGCTCAAGGAGCGCGACCGTTTCGACCCGGCCATGCAGGTGCTGATCGAGAACCTCGAGCTGCTGGCACGGCGCGACTTCGATCCGCTGAAGAAGCTGTGCGGCGTCGACGACGAGGACCTGGCGGAGATGATCGCCGAGATCCGGGCGCTCGATCCGCGCCCCGGCTCCGCCTTCGGCTCGCTGCTGATCCAGCCGGTTGTCCCCGACGTGATGATCCGCCCGGCCTCCACCGGCGGCTGGAACATCGAGCTGAACAGCGAGAACCTGCCCAAGGTGCTGGTCAACCGCACCTACTACGCCAGCGTGGCCAGGAATGCCCGTGGCGAGAACGACAAGGCCTATCTCGTCGACTGCCTGCAGACCGCCAACTGGCTGGTCAAGAGCCTCGACCAGAGGGCCAAGACGATCCTCAAGGTGGCGACCGAGATCGTGCGCCAGCAGGACGCCTTCCTGACCCATGGCGTGCGCTACCTGCGGCCGCTCAACCTGCGCACCGTGGCCGATGCCATCGGCATGCACGAATCGACCGTCTCCCGGGTCACCTCCAACAAGTACATGGCGACCCCGCGCGGGATCTTCGAGTTCAAGTATTTCTTCACCTCGGCGATCGCCTCGGCGGAGGGCGGCGACGCGCATTCGGCGGAAGCCGTGCGCCACCGCATCAAGCAGATGATCGACGAGGAAGCCCCCAGCGCCATCCTGTCCGATGACACGATCGTCAAAATGCTGAAGGAGGCCGGTATCGACATTGCTAGGCGTACGGTTGCAAAGTATCGAGAAGCGATGCGCATTCCCTCGTCGGTCCAAAGGCGGCGGGAAAAACGCGCATTAGCCTAGATTCATCCGCGCCACTACGCATCCGCGGCACTGGCCGATGTGATTGACTTACGTGCGCTTGAGTCCTAGAAGACCGGGCCTGATCATCGTCGGTGTCCCGGTGTGGCGCACATATCGGAAACCGGGCATGCACAGCATGCCATGACGCAAAAGGGGCGTATTGTCCTGCGACTGGATTGCCCTTGTCAGACCGGAACGCACCGGACCGCGATTGTGCGGACCCCGCGTTTCCGTTTCGGCATGACCCTTGTTTGCGTTGGGAAAACTCAGAGGTTCCAATGACTTTGCGGATTTCGGGAAAGAACGTCGATGTGGGCGACGCGATGCGTGTCCACGCACAGGAACGCATCGACGACGCGCTGTCGAAGTATTTTGACGGGGGCTACAATGGCACCGTCACCCTCGGGCGCGAGGGCTCCGGCTACCGCGCCGAGTGCAAGATCCACCTGGACACGGGTGTGGTGCTGCAGACCTCGGCCGATTCCCAGGATCCGCGAGTCAGCTTCGATCAGGCGGCGGACCGGATCGAGAAGCGCCTGCGCCGCTACAAGCGCAAGCTGAAGGATCATCACAACGGCGACAAGAACGCCGAGGCCTTCGAGGCCACCGCCTATGTCATTGCCTCTCCGGAGGACGACGAGGAGCTGGAAGAGAATTTCAACCCGATCGTGATCGCCGAGACGCCGGAGCGGGTCAAGACGCTGACCGTCGGCATGGCGGTCATGGAACTCGATCTGACCGAAGTGCCGGTGATCATGTTCCGCAACGCGGGCAACGGCAGCGTCAATGTCGTCTACCGGCGCGCCGACGGCAACATCGGCTGGATCGACCCCTCCCTGGTCGCTCAGGGAACCAACAACGCGTGAAAACGTTGAATCCGGACGCATGTTGCGTTCGGATTCCGCGCGCCGCCCTCCCGGACCGACCGTGGTCCGGCGGGGCACGGCGCCGCCGGGGCCCGGCCGGGCCCACCACGCAGCCCCGGGGCCCCATAGGGCCCGTCACGCAGCCAACGAGCATTAGCAATGGATCTGAGTGACCTCATCACCGCCGACGCCATCGTCCCGGCATTGAAGGTGAACAGCAAGAAACAGGTGATCCAGGAACTGGCCGGAAAGGCCGCCGCGATCACCGGAATCCCCGAACGCGATATCTTCGACACGCTGCTTCAGCGCGAACGCCTGGGGTCCACGGGCGTCGGTCACGGCATCGCCATCCCGCACGGCAAGCCCGTCGCGCTCGACCGTCTCGTCGGCGTCTTCGCCCGGCTCGAGCGGCCGATCGACTTCGACGCGCTGGACGACCAGCCGGTGGATCTCGTGTTCGTGCTGCTGGCGCCCGAAGGCGCCGGCGCGGACCATCTCAAGGCGCTGGCCCGTATCGCGCGGCAATTGCGCGACCCCAGCATCGCGGCCAAGTTGCGCGCCAGCACCGACACGGATGCGATCTACGCGCTGCTGACCCAGAACATCAATTCCAACGCCGCCTGACGGCGGCCATTGTGCGGCCGCCTCACACCAGGAACGGATAGCCGCCTTCCAGCTTCAGCAGCGCAATCTTCGTCTCGAGCCCGCCCGCACCGGAATAGCCGCCCAGGCCTTCCGCCGAGAGCACCCGATGGCACGGAATGAGGATGGGAATCGGATTGGCGCCACAGGCCTGGCCGACCGGCTGGCCATAGCTGCCCAGCGCCCTGGCGATCTCGCCATAGCTGCGCGTCTGTCCGTAGGGAATGGCGGACATGGCTGAAAACACCCGCTGCTGAAACGCCGCGCCTTGGGGCGCGAGCGGCAGGTCGAATTGCTGCAGCCTTCCGGAAAAATAGGCCTTGAGCTGGCCAAGCGCCTCGGCAAGCAGCGGCGTTGTACCGCCCTGATCCTTGCCGGACCAGTTCAGCGCGACGATCGCACCGTCGCGCTCGCTCACCGCCACAAGCCCGACGGGCGTCTCAAGTGTCGCTACAGGCATTGTTGTGCCTCGCGCAAGACGCGCCCGTCAGGCCGTGGATTGGCTAGTGGACGCTGACCGTGGTCAGATCGGCTTCCATCGCATTGGCGACAACCGCGTCACGGCTGTCGGCCAGCATGATCGGCGAACCATCGGCGCTCAGCAGCGCCCACAGCGTCATGCCGCCGATCATCTGCGGCGCGTTGGGAAACATGTCCCTGACGTCCTCGGAACGAACTTCACGGATATAGGCGATGTCACCATCGCCGAGATGGGCGAAAGACTCGGTGTCCACGCGGTTTGCTTCATCGTGCACCATGGTGATCCCTTTTTGTTGTGCGGTCTGTCGGCAGGATCTGCGGCACCGGGGCAGGCGCCTTCGGCGACCCTGCGTGAGCCCGTCGGTCGTACGTGCTCCCGTCAGTCGTGCGTGCTGATATCGATCTTGCGTACGATGCGTTCGGGTTCCGGACGGGCCAGGTCGATGGAAAGCAGGCCGTCCTTGAGGTCGGCGCCGAGTATCTCGATGCCTTCCGCCAACACGAACGCGCGCTGGAACTGCCGTGCGGCGATGCCGCGGTGCAGAAACTGGCGCTCGCCGCTGTCGTCACTCTGGCGGCCGCGGATCACCAGCTGGTTCTCCTCGGCGCTGACATCCAGCTGGTCGCGGGTGAAACCCGCAACAGCCAGCGTGATGCGCAGCATCTCGCCATTGACGCCGTCCACACGCGGCAGACGCTCGATATTATAGGGCGGGTAGCCGTCATTCGCGGCTTTTGAAACCCGGTCCAGCACCCGCTCGATATCATCGAATCCGAGCAGCAGGGGGCTGGAAAACGCCGATAGACGCGACATCGTCAAAGTCCTTTTCAAGCGACCTTGAAGGTCCGGACCCGAGACGGTCTGCTGCGACGCGCCTCATGTGGCATCCGGTCGGACCCGTCGGGTCCGCTTCCTCCCCAATATGGGCAGGTCGGTTTGCGGCTTCAAGCAACCAGGCGATTTATCCCGATGATTGCGCTGCTCCGCCGGCTTTGTGTACCCCGGAAGCATCGAGTCCCGCGTCAGCGTCATGACGGCGCGTCGCGACATGCGGAAATCGCATTTGCGGGAGGCCCTGACGCAGCGTATATCTGCGTTCACGAGGTGGACGGCCGACACTTTGAGCCGACACGAACGGACCCGGGAGATGCCCCCGGGAGGACACGCAAACCGCGTCCCGACCGACAAGTCCGACTGAACAGTCCGCACCGACAATGCGCTGTGATGGCGACACGCTGTGATCGAGACACCTCGCCTTTCATAACCCGGTGCACCGCGACGGTGCCCTTTGGAGATATCGCGCTATGAAGACGTGGCTGCTTTTCGGCGCCGTGCTGGGCGCTGGCGTCCTGGTTACCCCCGCTTTCGCGGACGTTCTCACCTCCCGCGTGGTCAACTGGAATGCGAAGACGCACCAGCTGACGCTGTCGGACATGTCGCAGTTCAACCTCGACCCCACCAAGGTTGCCCTGCCCTCCACGTTCACCCCCGGCGAAACGGTCGAGATCGTCTATGCCTCCGACGAGGACGGCGTCCTCG
This sequence comes from Breoghania sp., assembly GCA_041596535.1. Taxonomy (GTDB): domain Bacteria; phylum Pseudomonadota; class Alphaproteobacteria; order Rhizobiales; family Stappiaceae; genus Breoghania. The sequence goes on from JBFHII010000087.1 coordinate 7,047, forward strand.
CGGTCCACTCGGTCAAGACAACGCCCGCCGAGACCGTGGATACGGAAGACGACGACTGACCGATCCCGCACGACAGGTTGACCGGCCGGCGCGCGAGCGCCGGCCTTTTGCTTTCATGGCCCCGGTGTCACGGACGCGCGGCGGCGATGACATGGGCGAAGGATCCCATTACGGTGCCCGCGCGCAAGCCGATGGTGCCGAGATACTGGCCCTGCGCGTCCGTGGCGGCGAACAGCCGCTCGGCCTCGCGTCCCTCATGGCCCTCGCGCAGCACCGAGGCGTAGTGGAACTCATGCGCGCTGAGCGGCTGCGCCCAGGGCGCGACGGATCCCAGCGGCGTCAGCCGCCGGTAGCCCAGATGCAGCTTGCGCTGCGCGAAACTCGTCTCCAGCGGCAGCAGGCCCGCCATGGCGTGGCGCGTGCCCTCGGCATCCACCATCCCCTCGCCCAGCACCATGTAGCCGCCACACTCCCCGTAGACGCGGGTGCGGGCGCGAGCCGCCATGCACAACCGGCTCAGGAACGTTTGCGCGGCAGCGATCCGCCCGGCATGCAGCTCCGGATAGCCGCCGGGCAGATAGATCGCGTCGGCGTCCTCCGACGGTGGCTCGTCGTCGAGCGGCGAGAAGAACGACAGCTCCGCGCCGGCCCGCCGCCAGCCGTCCAGCAGATGCGGATAACTGAAGGCAAACGCCGCGTCGCGGGCAATCGCGATGCGCTGGCCGAGCGGTGTCAGCCCGTGGCCGCGCATCGACCGCGGCACGGAACTCGGCGCCGGGCTGGCCAGCGGCCGTGCCACGTCGGCCAGCCGATCGAGGCCGATTGCGCCGTCCACCGCATCCGCCGCCGCGTCCAGAAATCCCTCGAGATCCGCGTGCTCGCCGGCCTGCACCAGGCCCAGGTGGCGTTCGGGCAGCGCCAGCGCGTCCGACCGCGGCACCGCGCCGAGCACCTCGACGCCGAGTTCCTCCAGGGCGCCGCGCAGCATCGCCTCGTGCCGTGAGCTGCCGACCCGGTTGAGCAGCACGCCCGCAAGCCTGATTTCGGGGCGATGGTCGCGAAACCCGCGCACCAGCGCGGCAACCGACTGCGCCTGTTTCGCCGCGTCCACCACCAGCACCACCGGCGCGTCCAGCGTCATCGCCAGATCGGCGGTGGAGCCGGAACCGTCCGCCGCGCCGTCGAACAGCCCCATGACGCCCTCGATGATCAGCAACTCGCGCCCGCGCGCCTGCCGCCCGGCAAGATCGAACAGCGTCTCCTCGCCCATGCCCCAGGCATCGAGATTGACGCAGGGCACGCCGCTGGCCGCTTCATGGTACTTGGGATCGATGTAGTCCGGCCCCGCCTTGGCCGAGGCGACGCTGTACCCGGCGCGGGCCAGGGCGCGCAGCAGCCCCAGCGTCAGCACCGTCTTGCCGGACCCGGACGCGGGCGCCGCGACGACCAGCGCCCGTGCCGCCGCCATGGGGGCATATCCGGTGCCTGCACCGGGCCGGGCGCTCATCCCGCTTGCGAGGCGTCGTTGTGGGCCAGCGGATCGGCCTCCAGCACCCGACCTCCCAGCGCGCCGAGCCAGTCGAGGC
>JBFHII010000088.1:0-8602 GCA_041596535.1 Breoghania sp.
CGCGCGCGCATCCGGAAGAAGCCGCCGAGATCGTGCTGGAGAATGACGCCACCGGCGCCCAGACCGAAAAGCACCAGATCCGCATGGTCAGCGAGATCAACAAGCTGACGGAAGGTTCCGACGGCACCCTGGATCCGGCTGACTACGAGCGCACCGTGCAGACGCTGCTTTCCGGCGGTTCCGATCCGGTCATCACCAAGGAGCCGGAAGGCGCCTGGACGCACGCCGTGACCGATAAGGCCATGTAGGCGTCGGACCGACCCGAGTGAACGGCAGGCGGCGGCTGGCTCCGCCGCCTGTATCCTGATATCGATCGGTTTGTCACCGGGGCCTTGCAATGACCATCGGCCTGATCCAGTTGATCTATACGAGCATCGCCGTGCGCGACATGCAGGCCGCCGACATCGAGTCGATCCTGCAGACGTCGCTCGAGCGAAACGCGCGCATGGATATCACGGGGCTGCTTGCCTATTTCCGCGAGACCCGGGATTTCATCCAGCTTCTGGAAGGCTCGGAGGAGTCCGTGCTGGAGCTCTATCACGACTTCATCCGGCGCGATCCGCGGCACGAGCAGGTGCGGATCTACTTTGTCGAACGCGCCGTGCAGCGGCTGTGTCCCGACTGGCAGATGTCGTTCCGGCTCAATGACGATGGCGCGCTGCGCGATCGCTTGCCGGTCTCGGATTTTGTCGACGGCGGACCGCTGGACGGGGACAACAGGAAGTTGTCACGGGCCGTGATGGTTGGCTTTCGCGACGATATTCTCCGCGAACAGGCGCAATGATCGCGGCGGCGCGGCGCGCTTCGCCTACACCGGAAATCCCTGCCGCAACGTGATCTATGTCATGGGAGCGCAAAACGGCCGCGCTATGGTGTTCCCATGTCATCATATGTGCTCATACCAATCTATATTGCCGTGATGATCACGCCGCTCGCGCTGTCGTTCGGCCAGGGGCTGCCGGCGCGCGGCCTGTGGAACGACCTCGCCAGCGGCCTTGGCCTGGTGGCGTTCACCATCCTGCTGGTGGAGTTCGTGCTCTCGGGCCGCTTTCGCGCGATTTCAAACCGCATCGGCAGCGACGTGACCATGCGCTGGCACCAGTTGCTGGCGCGCGCGGCGCTGGTGTTCGCGGTCGCCCATCCGTTTCTCTATGCGGCGCCCTTCGCCCCCTCGCGGCCCTGGGACCCGACGCGGGCCGAGACACTGCTGCTGCGCGCCGATTATCTGCTGGCCGGCACGCTGGCGCTGGCGCTGCTGGTGCCCTTCGTGCTGACGGCGATGTTTCGGGATCAGCTTCCGTTTCGCTATGAGGCGTGGCGGCGAATGCACGGCATCGGCGCCGGGCTGATCGTGGCGCTTGTCGCGATTCACGCGCTGATCGGCGGACGTTACAGCGGGCAGAGCGTGCTTGCGGGCTACTGGCTGGCGCTGCTGTTCATCGCCGCCATGTCGGTGGTGTTCATCTACGCGCTGAAGCCGCTTTGGCAGTTGCGCCATCCCTATCGCGTGGTTTCGCTCGAGACGATCGCGGAGCGCACGTGGGAAGTCGTGCTGGAGCCCGAACGCGGCGCGGCCTTGCCGTTCCGCGCCGGGCAGTTCGCCTGGCTGAACATCGGCCACAGCCCGTTTTCGGTCGAAGAGAATCCGTTCTCCATCGCCTCGGCGCCGGGCGACCGGCCGCGCATCGGTTTCCTGATCAAGGAGGAGGGGGATTTTACCCGATCCCTCGGCGCGGTGCGGCCGGGGACACGCGCCTATCTTGACGGACCGCACGGGCATCTGACGATCGATGACAAGGCGGCCGCCGGCATCGCGCTGATCGCCGGTGGCGTGGGACTGGCGCCGCTGATCTCCATTGTGCGCCAGATGTGCCAAGAGGGCGACGCGCGACCGGTGACGCTCGTCTACGGCAACCGCAAGGCGGCGCAAATCGCCTACGGCGCGGAGCTCGACGCCATGGCGCGGACGATGAATCTGCGGGTCGAGTACATGCTGAGCGAACCGCCCGAGGGCTGGCGTGGCCGCATCGGCATGATCAACGAGGCGCAGATCCGCACGATTTTCGGAGAGCGGCCCGATCCACGCTGGCTCTATGTCCTGTGCGGGCCCCCGGGCATGCTGCGTGTTGCCGAAAGCGCGCTGCGCCGCCTCGGCGTGCCGCGGAAGCGCATCCTGTCTGAACGGTTCTTTTATGATTAGGGCGCCGGCATGGGCCGGCCGGAGCGGCATGCGCGGCGAACGGCGGGGCCAAGACCCCTGTTCATATGATGCCAAAGCGATTAGATAGCGCCGTGTTGAGCGGTGTGTTTTCGACCCCTTTCATGTCGGTAATTGTTCAAGGCGCTTCATGATATCTCCGTTGGATCTGGCCCAATGGGCCATCGATTTTCTGGCGCAGAACCCGACCCTGTCGATCGCCATCGTCTTCCTGATTTCCATGGGCGAGGCGCTGCTGATCATCGGGCTTTTTGTGCCCAGCACGGTTGTGCTGGTGGGCGCGGGCACGCTGGTGGGCAGCGGGAAGCTCGATTTCTGGCCGATCTTCGTCGCCACCACCATTGGCGCCATCGTCGGCGATGCCGTCTCCTATTGGGCGGGCAGGATCTATGGCCAGACGCTGAAGCAGTTCTGGCCGTTGAACCGCTATCCGGGCCTGGTCGTGCGCACCGAGAATTTCTTCACCGATCACGGCGGCAAGAGCATCGCCATCGGCCGCTTCGTGCCGGGTGTGAAGGCCGTGATTCCCGGCATCGCCGGGATGATGGGCATGAGCCATCCGCGTTTCGTGACCATCAACGTGATCTCCGCGGTTGCCTGGGCGATCGGGCATCTGACGCCCGGCATCCTGATGGGCAAGGGCCTGGCGCTGGCCAGTGAAGTCTCGGGGCGTTTCGCCGCTGTGCTGCTGGCGCTGTTCGTTACCGTTTTCGTCGCGGCCTGGCTGATGCGCATCGTGGTGATGAGCGCGATTCCGGTGCTGCTTTCGGCGCAGACGCGTTTTGTCGCCTATGCCGCGCGCCGGCCGCATCCGGCGTGGCAGTGGCTCGCCGAAACCCTGTCGCCGGACAACCCGCGCGCCATCCGGGTGGTGCTGCTGTCGGCCGTCAGCGCGGCGGCCATCATCGGCTTCCTCAGCCTGTTCGAGGACCTGATCGCCCGCGACACGCTGCTCAACGCGGATGTCTCCATCGGCAATCTGGTGCAATCGCTGCGCAACACGCCGGCGGACCGGGTGATGGCGGTGGTCACCATGCTGGGGGATGGCGTTGTTCTCGGCGCCCTGGCGGTGGTGATCGTCGCGTGGCTGGTCTGGCGGCGGGCCTGGGCGATCGCCGGCGCGGCGAGCATCGCCATCCTGTCGTCGGCGCTGTTCGTCCCCTTCATGAAGACCGTGCTGCAGCGCCCGCGCCCCATCGACATCTATTCGGGCGCCGATGCCTACAGCTTCCCGAGCGGTCACGCGACCCTTGCGACGGTGACGTTCGGCGTGCTGGCCGTGCTCGTGAGCCTGCGCATGGGCCGGTGGGGCAAGGCGCTGGTGTTCGCGGGGTTCGGGGCGCTCGTCGTCGCGATCGCCTTCTCGCGCATCTATCTCGGCGCACACTGGCCTTCGGACGTTGCCGCCGGTTTCCTGTTCGGTGTCGCAATGACGGCGGCCTTCGCGTTGGCCCTGGAGGCGACGCGGATCACCACGATCGCGCCGCGGGGGCTGGCGGTGGTGGCGGGGCTCGCCTACTGCGGCGTCGCGGCGGCGCATGTGGTGGCCGGGCATGCCGCGGCGCTGGAGTTCTATGCCACGCGCACGGTGGTGCGCGAGATGACGCCGGCCGACTGGCATTCGGGCGGCTGGACGCACGTGCCGGCGCGCCGCATCGAGCTGACCGGCGAGACCGAGGAACCCTTTGTCCTGCAGTGGGCTGGCAGTGCGGAGGATCTGCGGCGGGTGCTTGGCGCACACGGTTTCAAGCAGGTCCCGAGCTGGTCGTGGACCGACGTGCTGACCTATGCGGATGCGCGCAACGATATCGATGTGCTGCTGCCCCGGCCGTCGCTGCACGCGGGCAAGCTGGCGCGCCTGAGCATGACCAGGCCGGTGGCCGGCGATGACCAGGCCCGGCTGGTGCTGCGCGCCTGGGAGGCGGATGTTTCCGTGGCCGGCACGCCGCTGCTGCTGGTGTCACTCACCGAGGAGCGCAAAAAGGAACTGCCGATCGTCGCGCTCCCCGATGACGAGCAGGCCTCGGCGGCGGATGTGGCGACGGTCATGGACCTGCTGCGCAGCTCGCCGGACGTGACGACGGTGCTGCCCCCGGCGCGCGAGGGTGCGATGGTACCGCTGCTGGCCATCGCCGAAGCGCCCTGAACGTCTTGCACCATTGCCGTTCCGTGCCATGCCTGGGGGGGGCGGCGGCGCTAGCTCCTGCGGTGGGCGCCGCCGGGCTTCTTTTCGCGCAACGCATGGATCATCTTCTCGAGGGCTGTACAGAGCTCCTGGACCAGTTCCGGGCCGATGTCATCCGCAATGGTGTTGTAGATCCGCTCGGCTTCCGGCGCGATGCGCGCGAACAGCTCGCGGCCCTTCTCGGCAATCGACACGATCACGCGGCGCTGGTCGGCCTCGTTCGGACGGCGGTTGATGACCCCGGCGGCGTCGAGCTTCGGAAGAATCCGCGAGAGGCTCGCAGGATGAATGCCGCAGACTTCGCTCAGATCGAGGATCTCGAGCGACTCCACTTCCATCAGCGCCCGGATGATGCGCCATTGCTGGTCCGTCAGCCCGTTTTCATGCAGGTGCGGGCGGAACCGCTGCATGATTTCCTCCCGCGCCCACATGAGTTGCATGGGCAGCGAGCGCCCGAACGGCTGCATGTCCTCGGCGGAGCTGGCTCCGGCCTTGTCGGAAACACTGCCATTGTGTGTAGCATCCGGGGTCAATGGTCTGCCTTTGCGTTACGGTTACGATCAGGGTGTCACTGTCGCTCGGAGTGCGCCGAGCGAGGGAGTCTCGGGAAGGTGCGGTTACCTGCCGGACTTTTGCCTCGCCAGCGGTGTTTCGATTCTGCGGCGGAGCGTTCTTGCCGCCGGCATGTTGGGCGGGTTCGCAGCGCGAGGCACCCGCCTGACTTCGTGTGTTGCCCGAGGCTGCCATGTTTGGGGCCGTCTTGTGCGGGCGCGTCGATCTCGAGCCAGTTTCCTGTTGCGGCGCGGCTTCCTGGTATGACGCGGCTTGTCGTGACGCGGTCTGCCGCGCGCGGGACCGTACATCGATGCTTACCGGATAAGCGCTGGTCGCTAAATACTGCAATTCCGGCGATTGAAACCGCGGCGAATCCGGTCCATGCGTGGTTCGAATTCCTGCGCTGCGTCCTCAGGGTTTGCGCAATCGGTCACCGCGGATGCCCTGTGGGCACACAGCATCATGTGAAACCACAAAGTTTTTCCGGGCCGATATGGTTCCGCCGGATGCGTCATCCGGTGCTATCGGGGTCCTGTCACGTTCGCGGGCAACCCGCGCGCCCGGATCCATGTGAATTCGGCGTTCTCGATGCCCATCCAAACAAAACCACATTCAGCGACACGATTTTTGCGGGCAGCCACGCGACTTTTCCGGCCTGCGCCTCGATGTCACCGGATCGCGGCACGATTTCACCGGTCTTCGGGACCGTCGGGGCTCGCTTTCGACAGTAACGCCATGGCGCCCGCAGCCTGGTTAACCCGCAGGGTTCGGTCGCTTGGCCGTTCCGGACATCAATTTAACAGGTTATTGCAATTCCGCCAAAGTCGAAAGGTCATTTCTTACGTTGGGGAATGTTGGGTTCCGGCCGGATGTCGAGTTCCGGCCGTTTGACGCGTTGCGTCTCGGTCGACGGCGCCGCGGACGCGCGGCCAATGACCTGGGCGGAACCGTGCCGTTCGGGCAGCCGGTTCATCGTGTGTTCATCGACTGCCTCTTAGCTAAGGCCCGGCGGCATCAAGGCCGTGATCTGTTTGAGTCTTTTCGGGTATTTGGGTGGGCTGTTCCATGCGACGTTTGTTGATGTGCCTGGCATTGGGCATTTTTGGTTTTTCTTCCGTTCAGGCTTCGCCGGACGTCGACTTTCCCCAGCCGGGGCAGTCCTATGGCGGCAAGGTCCGAAACGGACCGGGCATGCAGTACCGTCAGACCGGAAGCTTGCGGGAGGGGGACGGCATCCTCATCCTGAACGGCACCGGCGCGATGATGGACGGCTACGAGTGGTTCGAAATCCGCTACGGCAACGGCCGCACCGGCTATCAGTGGGGCGGCCTGATCTGCTCCCAGACATCCTATCCGACGATTGTCAGCGTTTGCCGGCCGCAGCGTCCGAGTGCGTGGCAGCACAATCAGAACACACGCCCGAACGCCCAGCGGCACCAGCCGCCCGCGCGCCAGCAGGCGCATAATCCGGCGCCGCCGCGGCCCGGACCGAGCCGCGCCGTCACCAAGGGCTTCGATGTCACGCAGGTGATGCACCGCGACGGAAGCTTCCGGTTCGCCGGTGGCCGGCGGTGGCAGGAGAGGGACCGCAATGGTCGCGTCACCTTCACCTTCCGCGAGCAGAACCGGGACGAATGGTCGGTCTATCTGTTTGACGCATCGCGCGGGGTGCACCTCCAGCTCGACCTGCACCGCCAGACGGTGCTCTACCGGCGGGGCAACGAGCGGCAGCGCGTGATCTACAACATCACCGGCTCCGCCGCCGGCCGCTAGCTCATGGCGCTGCAAGCGGCACCGGGTACGATCCGATGAGTCTGACGCAGCGCGGGGAAGTGTGGGCGGGGCGTCAACGACTTGCAATCGGCCGCATCGAGGACGGGCTGCGCAGCGCTGCATGTGGCGGCACGGTTCAGAGCGGCCTTGACTGTGCAGGGTGGGCTGGCACAGTTGTGGCACGGATTTGCGATACTGATTTGCGCAGCCGGTTTGCGGACGTTGTTTAAGGAGGATTCGATGCGGCACGGGCGGACGGCAATGACGGCGGGGGCCCGGTTGCGGGCGGGGATCGCAGGACTGGCGCTGGGCGTGGGGCTTGCGGCGAGCGCCGTGACCGCGCAGGCTGCAAGCTGCCGCAACACGGCGAGCTTCGACCGCTGGCTGGCCGACTTCAAGGCGGAGGCGCGGGCGCAGGGCATTTCCGCAAACGCCATATCCACCGCGCTGGACGGCATGACCTTCGCACCGGATATCGTCCGCAAGGATCGTGCACAGGGTGTGTTTTCGCAAAGTTTTCTGCAGTTCTCGGACCGCATGGTCGCCAAGTACCGCATGCAGCACGGCGCCAAGCGGATGAAGACATACGCCAAGACCTTTGCCGCGCTGGAACGCGAGTACGGCGTGCCGGCGCCGGTCATCACGGCGTTCTGGGGACTGGAGACGGATTTCGGTGCCAATATCGGCGATCTGCCGGTGCTGCGCTCTCTGGCCACGCTGGCCTATGACTGCCGGCGGCCCGAGCTGTTCCGGCCGCAGCTGATGGACGCGCTGCGCCTGATCGATCACGGCGACCTGACCGCCGCGCAGATGGTCGGCGCGTGGGCCGGCGAACTGGGGCAGCTGCAGTTCCTGCCGTCGGATTACATGCGGCTGGCCGTCGATTACGACCGTGATGGCCGTCGCGACCTGCTGCGCAGCGAGGCGGACGTGCTGGCGTCCGGCGCCCGGCTGATCAAGGATTTCGGCTGGCACGCGGGCGAACCGTGGCTGGAGGAAGTGCGGGTGCCGCGTTCGATGCCCTGGGAAAATGCCGATCTGTCGATCCGCCTGCCGCGGTCCCAGTGGAAAGCCTGGGGCGTGACGCGGGCCGACGGCAGTGCACTGCCCGATGACGGCACGCAGGTTGCCCTCTTGCTGCCGATGGGGCGCAACGGACCGGCCTTCATCGCCTATCGCAATTTCGACGTCTACCTGGAGTGGAACCAGTCGTTTGTCTACGCGACCACCGCGGCCTATTTCGCCACACGTCTTGCCGGCGCTCCGCCGCGCAATCGCGGCAATGCCGAGGTGACGCCGTTGAGCGCGGCGCAGACCAAGCAGCTGCAGCAGCTTCTGGTCAACAAGGGCTACGACGTGGGCGGCGTCGACGGCACCATCGGCGCCAAGACGCGCGCGGCCGTCCGTGCCGTGCAGAAACAGTTGGGTTTGCCGGCGGACTCCTACCCGACGCCGGATCTTCTGGCACGCCTTCGATAGGCGCGACCTGTAAGGGAAGCGGAGAGCAGGCGGCGAGGGAACCCGGAAATTCGTGTGACGTCCGGCCTGTTTGCAAGGGGCGTCTGGAAGGAGTGCACGGCAATGCTGGCAGCCCGGTTCGCGTCAATTCCCGAAGGCCCATCCGCGCGGCGCGCGCGCGGCGGATCGGCTTGGCTGCCGCTTGTCATCCTCTGCATCGTGCTTGCCTCCGCGGGCGTGTCCCGCGCTGAGCCGGAATCCGCGCCGGCGGACAGCCAGAAGCTGCACCTGGTCGCCGGCATCGGGCCGCCGTTCACCCGCACTCCGGATGGCACGCCGGGCTTCCTCGAGATGGTGTTCTCGCGGGCCTTCTCGGAACTCGGGCACGATATCGACATCACCCGGCTCCCGGC
>JBFHII010000089.1:0-8567 GCA_041596535.1 Breoghania sp.
AACCGGGCTTCGACCCGGCGGGTGAGATCGTCCGCGCCATATGCGGCGGCGAAACCATCGTTGGCAGTGTTCAGCGCGGCCATGACCCGCTCCGAAGCACCCGCCCAATTGTCGCTTGCGAAGTTCATGGCAAAAGCCGTAATCCGCCGCGCAAGCGGACGCAAGAGGGTCGGACCCTAGATCAGCATGCGATGGCGATAGGTCCGCGCCAGCAGCCAGTCGACCGACACCAGCCCGGCTCCCCGTATCGCCAGATAAAGCAGCGGGAACACCCACAGCAGTCGCTGATCACTGATGGCGGAATTCTGCACGGCGTCGAAAAACGCCCCGATCGTCTGCGTCTCCACATGATGACCGGTGATATCGACGTAGGTCATCACCGCGATGAAACCGATCATTCCCAAGCTCGCGATGCGGGTGAACAGGCCCAGCAGGATCAACAGCGGCAGCAGGAACTCTGCCCAGGTGCCCAGCACCACGATAAGCCCATAGGGAAAGAAGGCGATCTGCGAGGTATCATAGCCCGCCTGTTCCAGCACGACGGGCAGGATCTGGGCATAGGCGCCGTCGGACGGCACAAGGAAGCCCAGGGGCCCGGAGCCAAGCTTGGTGACGGCCGAGTTCCAGAAATAGAACAGCAGGACCGACGAAAATATCAGCCGCCCCGCCAGGCCCAGAAACCAGCCGCCGGCCAATCGTTCCAGCAGCCCGAAAGCCGCCTCGTGCAGCATCACCAGAAATTCGGCAATCCGTTCCATCACGCTCTCCCCCGCGGCCTCTCCCGCCTTGTATTCCAACGGGGAAGCAACATTGCATAAATCCCCGGCCAGGAGCCTGCCGGCTCAGGCGATTTTCTGAAACACACCCGCAGACAGCATTCCACGAATGTTGCCGACAAGGTCAAATTCCTGCACCAGGCGCGCCGCGGCACGGTCTCCTTCCGCCGCCGCGTCGCCAAGGCATGCGCCGTTGAGCAGGGCTTTCAGGAACGCCGCCCCACCAGGTGGCAGGGCGCGGACGTGTACGTCCCACCGCGGCCGCGTCACCAGCGTGTCTTCGCCTGTGTCGATCCGGCCGCCATGCCCGGCTGCCCCGGCTTCCTCGCGATTGTCGCCAAAGATCGTCAGTGCCGGATGGACGGAGCTCAGCACGCACGCCGCGGGATGCGGCACGAATCGCTTCCCGGCAAGCTGCTCGGGTGCAACGGCAGCAACCGTTTCCGGGGCGAGTGGATCGGCATCCGCGGCATGATAGGCCTGCAGCCACGCCCACTCGATCCGCGCCACGTCGGCCAGATACGGGTAGCCGGCAAGGGGCGGGAATGCGTCGACAAACCCGGCGAATGCCGCCCCGTAGAACAGCAGGACCGGCGATTCGGGCGGGTGCGCCCGGACATATTCGGCCGCCAAGGCCCTAAAATACGCCTCGCCCAGCAGCCTCTGCACGGCCGGATAGGTTGCTGCCAAAGCCTCGCCCAACGAGACGACGACATTGTTGCGGTAGATATCGAACCGCCGGCCCGCGGCGGCGCCGTCGGGTCCGCAAACGCCGGCCGGAGCGTCCCGGGACGGATCGAGCAGGGCCTTGGAAAACCCGCGCTGCAGTTCAGCCAAGGGCTGCATGGGATGGCCCCTCGAATGCGGAAGCGAGTAAGGCATCCGCCTTGCGCGCCTCAACCAGCAGCACCGGCCAGGCCGGAATATCGTTGTCCCATTCGATCAGCGTCGGCACCGGGCCGGTGCGCACCAGCGCCCGCTCGTAGAGCCGCCACACGACATCGGAGACTTCCCGGTCGTGCGCGTCGATCAGCAAGGGTCGGCCCGCATCGTCGACATCGGGTGCATGACCGGCGAGATGGATTTCGCCCACATGCTCCACCGGAAACGCATCAAGATACGCTTCCGGGGACGTGTCGTGGTTGACCGCGGACACGTAGACATTGTTGACGTCGAGCAGGAGCCCGCACCCGCTCTGCGCGACGACGCGCTCGAGAAACGACAGTTCGCTCATGGTGCTGGCGTCGAAGGCGACATAGGTGGACGGGTTTTCCAGCAGCATCTGACGTCCCAAGGCCTGTTGTACCTGATCGATGTGCCGGACCACCCGCGCCAGCGCCGCCTCCGTATAGGGCACCGGCAGCAGGTCATTGTAGTAGATGTCGTCATGTGTCGACCACGCGAGGTGCTCGGAGAACAGCCCCGGCCTGTAACGCGTGTCGAGTGCTTTCAGCCGCGCCAGATGATCCGCATCCAGCGGCCGGTCCGCGCCTATCGACAGCCCTACCCCGTGAAGCGACAGCGGATACGCATCCCGAATCGCGGCGAGGTGGCGATGCGGCGGCCCGCCCGCTCCCATGTAGTTCTCGGCATGCACCTCGAAGAAGCCGATGTCGGGCCGTGTTTCGAGGATATCCGGCACATGCTCGGCCTTCAATCCGGCGCCGGCGCGGGCGGGCACCTCGGCCGCAACGGTTCGCTCAATGGAATGCGGTACGCTCATGGCGGCCTTCCGGTTGCAAGCGGCGACAGGCCGGGCCGAACGACAGTGTGACCGTCCGGTCCGGCTGCAAATGTCTGACGATGAGTGTTTACCCTTTGGGGTTGTCACGCTCCAACTCGGTCAGTGAGCCATGCCGGTCGCCCGGAGCCGTCATTTCAGTGCAGGTTCCGGCGGGAACAAGCTTCCAGGCGTTGCCCTGATAGTCGATCGTCGAAGTCCCGGCGCAGGTCGTACCCGGCCCGGCCTTGCAGTCGTTCTGGCCCTTGAGCGCAATGCCGTAGCATTTCTCCTTGGCCTGAGCGTAGGCTCCGGTCGGTGCGGCGACCGACGACAACGCCGTGGCGACGGCACCGGCGACAACCGCTGCTGCGACGGATGTGGATCTTGCGGACATTTCACTCTCCCTTGTTATCCGATTGGCACGTCACGAAAAGCCGGTCCGCTGGGGAACCGCCTGTGTCATGCCGACACCCCACTGTGTGGATCAAGGTCATCAAGGGGAAATCAAAGCCCCGTTATAGTATCCCCGGTGCACGGTCACCGCGCCGTGATAGCATCACAGGAAAGAAAGTTGCGCGAAACGTCGCCGGAGTTCGCAAAGGAGTTGATTGCACAACCCCGGCTGAAACAAACATAATGACGACTGCCGGAATGTCGCTTGCCCCGGAGGGTGAAATCTGGCATGTTGCCCATCCCGAATAGGACAGGATTACTGTCCCATTAAATCCGTGTTCCGCCAGACCCACTCTTGGCGGTGAGGGAATGGGGCAAACGACAGGCGGCCCGAACGGACCGGGCCAACCACGACGAAAGTCGGCGCCTTATGAGGATAAAGGCGGCACAGCGGAGGTACCCGGAAACCGGGTCCGTTGCGCGGGAAACAGGGGACCGCCCCTGTCCAACTTTGAACGGGCCTCGGGGGAGGCGTCGTTCACACTCGACAGAGCCGCGGCATTAGGCCGGTCTCGTCGCTCGAGTTGCACTTTTATCATGTGCAACTCGAACGGGGAAGGCTGACCCGACGCCCGGCAAAACGCGCGTCCGGAGCAACGTCCGAACCCAGGGACGTTGGGAACGCGGTGCGGCGATGCCTTGACGGATCGCCGCTCACGGAGACGCTCCTGCTTCCAGGAGTGCTGCAACGATACGGGACTGCTGCCATGGATGCCTGCATCCGGCCGGCGCGGTCCTTCAGGAGCGAGGCTTGACATGAAGCGGATGGATTTGGCGAACCAGGATCGGCTTGACGGCACCGTCGACACCGGCGCGGCAGGCACACGCTCGAACCGCGCTCCGCGCACTGCGGCCACCACGGCACAGGGACTTCCCGTCGCCCGCGGGCTTTATGACCCGCGCAACGAGCATGACGCCTGTGGCGTCGGCTTCATCGCCAACCTGAAGGGCGTGAAGTCGCACCAGATCACCCGGGATGGCCTGCAGATGCTGGTCAACCTCACCCATCGCGGCGCCGTTGGTGCTGATCCGCTGATGGGTGACGGCGCCGGCATGCTCATCCAGATCCCGCACAAGTTCTTCGCAAAGGATTGCGTCAATCAGGGCTTCACGCTTCCCGAGCCCGGCGATTATGCCGTCGCACATATATTCATGCCGCGCGAAGAAGCCGTGCGCATGCGGTGCAAGGCGATTGTCGAGCGCGTCCTGAATGAAAAGGGTCTGCCGCTGATCGGCTGGCGCACCGTGCCCGTCGACAACAGTGCGTTGTCGAAGGATCCCGAGATCGCGATCACCGAGCCCGCGCACCGGCAGCTGTTCATCGGCCGGCCGGAGCATCTCGATGCCAACGCCTTCGAGCGCAAGCTGTACATCGCGCGCAAGGTGATCTCCAACGCGATGCTGGCGGAGATGGACAGCGAGCCGGGCAACGATTTCTACTTCGTCTCGCTGTCGAGCCGCACGATCGTCTACAAGGGCATGTTCCTCGCCGAACAGGTCGGCTCCTACTATCTCGACCTGCTCGACCCGGACTTCGAAACGGCTTTGGCGCTTGTGCACCAGCGATTCTCGACCAACACCTTCCCCTCCTGGAAGCTGTCGCATCCTTACCGGATGGTCGCTCACAACGGCGAGATCAACACGCTGCGCGGCAACGTCAACTGGATGGCGGCACGGCAGGCGTCGATCGCCTCCGATCTGTTCGGCGACGATATTTCCAAGATCTGGCCGATCTCCTACGAGGGCCAGTCGGATACGGCGTGTTTCGACAACGCTCTGGAATTCCTCGTCATGGGCGGCTACTCGCTGGCGCATGCGGCGATGATGCTGATCCCGGAAGCCTGGGCCGGCAACCCGCTGATGGATGAGGAACGCCGCGCGTTCTACGAATATCATGCAGCAATGATGGAGCCGTGGGACGGCCCCGCCGCCGTGGCCTTCACCGACGGCCGTCAGATCGGCGCGACCCTGGACCGCAACGGCCTGCGGCCGGCCCGTTACATCGTCACCGACGACGACAACGTGATCATGGCTTCCGAAGCCGGCGTCCTGCCGGTTCCGGAGGAGAAGATCGTGCGCAAGTGGCGCCTTCAGCCGGGCAAGATGCTGCTCATCGATCTCGAAGAAGGCCGCATCATTTCCGATGACGACATCAAGAAGAAGCTGTCGTCGGCGAACCCGTACAAATCATGGCTGGCACGCAGTCAGATCGTTCTGGAAGACATGCCGCCGGTTTCCGGCCGGGCGCCGTCCTCCAACGAAACCCTGCTCGATCGTCAGCAGGCGTTCGGCTACACTCAGGAAGACATCAAGCTCCTGATGGCGCCGATGGCCGCCGTCGGCCAGGAAGCCATCGGCTCGATGGGCACCGACACGCCGATCTCGGCGCTGTCCGACAAGTCGAAGCTGCTCTACACCTATTTCAAGCAGAATTTCGCGCAGGTAACCAACCCGCCGATCGATCCGATCCGTGAGGAACTGGTGATGAGCCTCGTCTCCTTCATCGGGCCGCGGCCGAACCTGTTCGATCTGGAAGGCATGTCGACCCGCAAGCGGCTCGAGGTGCGCCAGCCGATCCTGACGAACGAGGATCTGGAAAAAATCCGCGCCATCGGCGACATCGCCGATAACCAGTTCCAGACGCAGACGCTCGACACCACCTACGCCTCCCACAAGGGCGCGGCCGGCATGGAGATTGCCTTGTCGGCGCTCTGCGCACGCGCCGAGAAGGCGGTGCACGACGGCTTCAACATCATCGTGCTGTCCGATCGCCTTGTGGCGCACGACCGCATTCCGATACCCGCTCTGCTGGCCACCGCCGCCGTGCACCATCACCTGATCCGCAAGGGATTGCGGACCTCGGTCGGCCTGGTGCTGGAAACCGGCGAAGCCCGCGAGGTCCATCACTTCTGCCTGCTGGCAGGCTATGGCGCGGAAGCCATCAATCCCTACCTCGCCTTCGAGACGCTGCTTGCCATGCACGAGCGGATGGAGTTTCCCGAGGAGGTCGACCGCTACGAGGTGGTGACCCGCTACATCAAGTCGATCGACAAGGGCATCCTCAAGGTGATGTCCAAGATGGGAATCTCGACCTACCAGTCCTATTGCGGCGCGCAGATTTTCGACGCCGTCGGCCTGTCGTCGGCTTTTGTCGAGAAGTACTTCTTCGGCACGGCGACCACCATTGAGGGCATCGGCCTCGAAGAAGTCGCCGAAGAGACCGTCCGCCGTCACGCGGATGCCTTCTCGGACATGCCGGTGCTGCGCAATGCGCTCGACGTGGGTGGCGAGTACGCCTACCGGATTCGTGGCGAGAGCCACATGTGGACGCCCGACGCCATCGCCACGATCCAGCACGCGGTGCGCGGCAACCTGCCCGACAAGTACCGCGAGTTCTCGCGTATCGTGAACGAGGAAACCGGCCGCTACACGGTCCGGGGACAGTTCCGCATCAAGACGGCCGAAGAAGTCGGACGGACGCCTGTGCCGCTTGACGAAGTCGAGCCGGCATCCGATCTCGTCAAGCGCTTCTCCACCGGCGCCATGTCCTTCGGCTCGATCAGCCGCGAGGCGCACACGACGCTGGCCATCGCCATGAACCGCATCGGCGGCAAGTCGAACACCGGTGAAGGCGGCGAGGAGCCGGAACGCTTCCGCCCGCTGCCCGACGGCTCGGCCAATCCCGAGCGGTCCGCCATCAAGCAGGTGGCCTCCGGCCGCTTCGGCGTGACGACGGAGTATCTGGTCAACTCCGACATGATCCAGATCAAAGTGGCGCAGGGTGCCAAGCCCGGCGAAGGCGGCCAGCTGCCCGGCCACAAGGTCGACGCGGTCATCGCCAAGACCCGCCATTCGACACCGGGCGTCGGCCTGATCTCGCCGCCCCCGCACCATGACATCTATTCGATCGAGGATCTGGCCCAGCTGATCTACGATCTGAAGAACGTCAATCCTGCGGCCGACATTTCGGTCAAGCTCGTCTCGGAAGTCGGCGTCGGCACCGTTGCCGCCGGCGTCGCCAAGGCGCGCGCGGACCACATCACCATTTCCGGCTATGACGGAGGCACCGGCGCATCGCCGCTGACATCGCTCAAGCATGCCGGTAGCCCCTGGGAAATGGGCCTGGCGGAAACCCACCAGACCCTGGTGCTCAACAAGCTGCGTTCGCGTATCGCGTTGCAGGTCGACGGCGGCTTGCGCACCGGACGTGACGTCCTCGTCGGCGCGCTTCTCGGCGCCGACGAATTCGGCTTCTCCACCGCGCCGCTGATTGCGGCGGGTTGCCTGATGATGCGCAAGTGCCACCTGAACACCTGCCCGGTCGGCATCGCCACCCAGGATCCGGTGCTGCGCAAGCGCTTCAAGGGCGCGCCCGAACACGTCATCAACTATTTCTTCTTCATCGCCGAGGAGTTGCGCGAACTGATGGCCGAACTCGGCGTGCGCAAGCTCGACGAGCTGGTGGGCCAGTCGCAGCTTCTCGACAAGCGGCCGATGCTCGACCACTGGAAGAGCAAGGGTCTCGACTTCACGCGCATATTCCACAAGCCGGAAGCCGCCGGCGACGCGATCCGCTGGACCCAGCGCCAGCAGCATCCGATCGACGATATCCTCGACCGCAAGCTGATCGCGGAAGCCGCTCCGGCGCTCGACAACCAGACGCCGGTCAGGATCGAGACGGAAATCCGCAACATCGACCGCTCCGCCGGCGCCATGCTGTCGGGCGAAGTTGCCAAGCGGTACGGCCACAAGGGGCTCGCGGCCGACAGCATCCATGTCACGCTGTCCGGCACGGCCGGTCAGGCATTCGGCGCCTTCCTGTCGCGCGGTGTCACCTTCGATCTTATCGGCGACGCCAACGACTACGTCGGCAAAGGCCTGTCCGGCGGACGCATCGTCATCCGTCCGAACCCCAAATGCGCGGCTGATCCCGACTATTCGATCATCGCCGGCAACACGGTGCTCTATGGCGCCACCGAAGGCGAATGCTACATCCGCGGCGTTGCTGGCGAACGCTTCGCCGTGCGCAACTCCGGCGCCATCGCGGTGGTCGAAGGCATCGGCGACCACGGTTGCGAGTACATGACCGGCGGCGTGGTCGTGGTTCTCGGCTGGACCGGACGCAACTTCGCGGCCGGCATGTCGGGCGGTGTTGCCTACGTGCTGGACGAGGAAGGCACCTTCCGCGACCGCTGCAACCTGGCGATGGTGGACATCGAGCCGTTGACCGAGGAAGACGACCTGCTTGAGAAGCTGCATCACCATGGCGGCGACATCGAGCACAAGGGCCGTGTCGATCTCACCGGTGACATGACCCGGCACGACGACGAACGCCTGCGCCAGCTCCTGGCCAGCCACATCCACTACACGGGATCGGCCTGGGGCAAGGAGATCCTCGACAACTGGAACGACTTCCGCTCCAAGTTCGTCAAGGTGATGCCGGTGGAGTACCGCCGCGCGCTGAAGGAAATGGAAGACAAGCGCCTCGGCGCACAGGCAGCCGAGTAGGGACGCAGACAGTATGGGCAAAGTAACCGGCTTTCTCGAAATCGACCGGCAGGACCAGAAGTACCAGCCTGCCTCCGACCGTATTCGCCATTTCCGCGAATTCACCC